>JBAYMI010000395.1:0-2504 GCA_041663625.1 Methanoregula sp. | reverse complement strand
CCCCTCTCGGCCCGTTCGTGGGCCTTCATGTTGGTCACATCCTCACCTTTGAATGTAATCTTCCCTTCAGTGATGGTATAATTTGAGTACCCCATGATTGTCATCAGGAGCGTTGTCTTTCCCGAACCATTGGGGCCAAGGAGCACATGGGTCTCCCCCTCACCGATGTGGAGATTGATGTCGTGCAACACTTCCTTGTCGCCGACCTTCACATGCAGGTCTCTGATATCCAGCATAAGATAATCGTAGACAATATGTCCATTGCTGCATTAAACGCTTTTCTCGTTGACATCGTTGCAGCAGAGTCGGCATCTTTTACTCATCCAGACGTATACGATCTATTAAAGGTTCAGCATGATGAGACCGGAGAAAGTCAGGGATAAGGAAGGGAAAGCCCGGATCCGCAGGGGATCGCAGGATGCACAGCAGAACCTCCACTCCGATGAACCCCCTGCAATTCTTCCGTTCATCAACCGGTTAATCTGCGGGGATGCCCATGATACCCTTTCCCGGATTCCTGACCGGAGTATTGACCTTATCATCACGTCCCCTCCCTACAATTTCGGCCATTCCTATGCCCAGGATCCCCACGATGACACGCATGAGTGGAACGAGTATTTTGAGAAACTGCTCGGCGTCTGGCGCGAATGTGAAAGGGTACTGAAACCGGGAGGCAGGATCGCGATAAACGTCCAGCCCCTCTTCTCGGATTACGTTCCCACCCACCACATCATCTCGCGGCAACTGGCAGGTCTTGGCCTGCTCTGGAGGGCGGAACTGCTCTGGGAGAAGAACAATTACAATGCGAAATACACGGCATGGGGAAGCTGGAAATCCCCCTCTATGCCCTACATCAAATACACGTGGGAATATATCGAGGTTTTTGACAAGGAGTCGCATAAAAAGGCCGGTCAAAAAGAGGATATCGACATCTCGGCCGATGAGTTCAAGGAATGGGTGCTGGGCAGGTGGACGTTTCCTCCGGAAACGCGGATGAAAGACTATGATCACCCTGCCATGTTCCCCGAAGAACTGCCCCGGCGGCTCATGAAACTCTTCTCGTACAGGAACGACATCGTGCTCGATCCGTTCAATGGTGCAGGAACAACCTCTCTTGTGGCATGGAAATGCGGGCGTCGGTTTATCGGTATCGACATATCGGAACAGTATTCGGCCCGGGCAATGGCCCGCCTGGAGGCCGCGGGACACAACGGGTTCGAGTCAGAGTCCTACCCCGCCCCTCAACTGCTCTCTTCTGATGAACTTTGACTGTAATGGCGTGCATGAATTTTACGTCGGCAGGTTCGCTTTCACGTACTGCCCGGCGCCCTTCCGATCAAACTGGTGCTGGAGAATATAATTGTGGACCTCTGCAAACTGCAGCCGTTTGCGCTGCAGATCATTGAAGATGGGGACCCGCTGGTTGTAATTATCCGCATCACGTTTCGCGTAATAGCCATCCATTTCAGTCCTGAGTGTATCAATTCGGACCGTGAGATCCTTCACGTTCTGTTCAGAAGATTTGTATACAGAGTTCAGGTACAATGACTCCGAACAGCTCCCGAAGGTCTTCGTACCGTTTCCTACATGAATAACCAGAGGATCTGAGGTAATCTCGATCCCACCGTTGAGGGTTTCCGGGGCGACACCCACAAAGGAGAAGTTGGTGGTTTCGATATACGTATATCCAGTCTGTCGATATTCTCCTTCAGGGCATACAACCCCGACAGCCATATGCGACTCAGGGGTGAATGAGAGCAGGGAGACGTTATACCCTTCCCGGGACAGAAGGCCTGCAAGGAGCAGGCTCTTGTCGTCGCAGTCCCCGGATTTATCAACATAGGTCTCCACGGGGAATTTCGGTGGATTCTCTGTTGAGGTCTCGTACCGGATTGACTGGACGAATACGGTCATGAGTTCGAGATATTCATCATCGCTGAGGTTTTCTTTGTCCCGGATCGTTCTCATCGCGCTGATCAGGTGGGTATAGAACTGCTCCTGGTTCGGATCATGGATCATCGCCAGGTAGGTGTCCTGGATCCATACCTCACGGGAAATATTTCCCCGGATAATGGTTTCCTTGTCCGCAGCCTTTGCACCAGCATACACGGAAGAATCCACAGGGCTCGAGATCGTGATAATTGCCTGCCCGAACGGAAATACATGGACCGGGTCAGGGAGTGTGAGATTCGTTTGCAGGGGATCTATGTGGGGCGGGGTGACCGGGTCGCGATTGATCATCAGGCAGGCGCTGATGGTGACCACGAGCATGACGATCGTGATCAGGAGGGCATATTTGGCTATCCGGTTCAGGAACGTCATGATCAATCACAGGATCGTGTCAATATCAGCAATGGAATTGAGGATCACATCCGGTTTCACAACGGACGCTTGCAGGATCTCCTCGCGGAACTTTCCCGTTTTGACGAGGATACCTGCCATACCCGCCTGTTGTGCACCGGCAATATCCGTGAAGAGATCGTCACCGATCATCGCGACCTCGT
>JBAYMI010000394.1:0-2520 GCA_041663625.1 Methanoregula sp. | reverse complement strand
TCGTTCTCTGTGCCGTACGTTTCATCCTCCTGGAGGCTGGTTCCCTGCGTAAAGAAGAACCGGTCGTGCTTGTGCAGATGGTCCCGTGCTTCCGCAGCCACCCTGTCAAGATCGTCGATTGCGGTGACGATTTCGGATAGGTTTGCGAGAATCTTCTGCCGGTATTCCCGGCGTTTTTCCCGCTCTGCTGTTGCCTGCATGATTGTGAATAAGAGTCTCCTTATATGCATATAAGGCATAATTTAGCGGCAAAAAATGCAGATTAATATGATTGGGAGAGATTGTATTTCCGCCCGACAGGACAGATCCCCATCGGTTCTTACCGGTAGACCAGGTACTCCAGGGCGACCGCGACAATGAAGATCGCAACCCCGGCGAGCGCGACAGGCAGCGTATAATTCTTCACCACGGTCCTGATATCATCCCCGGTGGTCCGCTGGACAAGCCAGAAGAACGGATCGGTCACGTAGGAAACGATGCAGGAACCGGCGCTGATGAGGAGGATGAGCGGGATCGGGTGGATTGCACTGACCACGGCCGAGCCTGCGAGAACCTCTGCGGTGATGACCGCGGTGACCACCCGCGAACCCTGGGCGGTCTCGATCAGGGCGGCAAAGAGGAAGGGGATGAGGATGACCGGGACGAGCAGGGTCATCTGCCCGAGCGCCCCGTCTGCAAACCCGCTCTTGACGATGACAAAACCCAGCGCCCCTGCCCCGCAGATGTCAAAGATAATCAGGCCGGCGTGTTTTGCACCCAGCGTCAGCCCGGAGTTCCGGACCGCGGGGGATGCAAGCGCGATGGCGGTGACAGCCCCGATGAGCATGATGAATGTGATCGTACTTGTGTGCGAGAGGTTCAGGATGAGAAATGCGATGGGGAGGGAAAGAATGATCGCGATAAACGGGGCCCATGCCCGCCAGTGAATTCCCGTCTTCCCGGAGGGCTGGAGGCAGACCTGCGTCTCTGCGGGGCCCGGTAGCAGATTGTTGCCGGGGATAACGGCATCCGGGCGGGCCCAGCGGTAAAACAGGAGGATGCCCCCGAGTACGGCAAGGGACAACGGGATGGTGATAGCATCGAAGACCAGCGGGCTCATGCCCGCCGAGAAGGCATTGAAGAGCGGGATAACTACCGGCGTGGGGTAGACCAGTGAATAGGACAGGATGCTGCCGACAGCAGCAAGATAGAGGAGGATATTGCGCTTTGGTTTGTCTTTCTCCAGGCAGTCCAGGATCGGGTTCAGCAGGATATAGGCCGTGATACAGCAGGTGATGGGCACGGACAGGAGATAGCCTGAAACCCCGGCGAGCACGGGCGGGTTTTTGATGCAGCGCCGGATATCGGAGACGATCTCTTCGGTCTGGTGCTGCTCCTGCAGGAGTTTGGCGATGACGGCCCCGCAGAGGATGAGGATGCCAAACGCGGAGAAGACAGAGCCGACACCCGTCACGATCCCGGCGAGTGTCGCGTCAAGGGTCATCCCGGCGAGGAGCCCGAAGAGGATCGCCCCGCCGATCAGCGTGAAGAACGGGGAGATCCTGTACCAGAGGCTCACCGCGGTGATCAGGGCAAGGGTAATGATGAACGCGACGATGGGATCCATGGATAGTGATCCACCATCTGTTGATAAAAAGACTTGGAGATCCTGCGGACGGGCGGATTACCGGTTTCCGGGGAAGTCTGTACAAATAGTCTCTTACTGCGGAAAATGCACCAAAAGCCGGCAGGGGATCATTCCCCTGCCAGAGGGTTTTACGGGACCAGCCCCGCGAGGGCTGAAAGGATCTGCTGTGCCGTTGCCGGGTCTACCACCTGCGCCAGCACGAGGCCGGCGGTGGCGATGAAGAGAGCCCAGAAGACCTTCTTTGTCTGTTCGTTCTTGCCGAATGCCTCCAGCACCGCATCGGTGTCCGCCTTCATGGCATAGCGGATGAGCCGGGGCACGAAGACGAAGAGCGGCAGGAACAGAATCGCTGTACCGATAACGGCAAGCGACAGGTCCGTCCGCCCGGCAAACCAGGCTCCGGCAGGGATTGCGATGATCCCCGCGAGGAGGCCGGCCATCACGACCTCGCCGAGCCCGAACCAGGTCCGGTATTCGGCAGGGTCTTCGTCCTTCTCTACGATCGTCAGCTCCGCGGGATCGAACATGCTGATCGCGTGGAGCACGCCCCAGCAGAAGGTGCGGAGCGGGTTTTTGAGGGTTGTTTCCATAACCATCCTCCATCAGGGGATGGCCGGATGAGGGAGAGATCCGGGGGATCCTCCCCCGGGCCATCTTCCCTGCGGGCTTATGCCAGGGCGGTTACCCCGTCGGCCCAGGTCTCGAGCTTCGTCCGGATCGAGTCGTCCTCGTAGGACGAGATCGTCACCTGCTGCCGGGAGAAGTTCACGAGGTAGATCTCCCCGTTGGGATCATGGCACCTCAGGGTTGCCGAGAAGCTGTCCGATGCAGCATCGTGGACCGGTGTGCCGGCATGGGCCGTGTTGTTGGCGGTGTTGGCGAGCACAGCGGAG
>JBAYMI010000393.1:0-2534 GCA_041663625.1 Methanoregula sp. | reverse complement strand
TCCTTTCGGACACGCGGGAACCGGCGGTCTGCTCCGCAGTGCTGGACGGAGAGTACGGACTCTCCGGCTGCTCGCTTGGCGTACCGGTCCGGATCGGGCGGGAGGGGATCCTGGAGATTACCGAGTGGGACCTGGATCCGTGGGAAGCGGAGAAGATGCAGGCAGCGGGACAGTTCGTGCACGGCCTCTGCAAAAAGGCGGTGCGGTAACATGGCCTCGCAGTCCGCCCGGGCAGAGAGCTGCATGACCCAGCCCTGCACCCTTGATTCCTTTGCGTCCGGTGTCCGGATCGCCATCAACCAGGTAGAGTACAGCAACTCCCCGGACGGGCCAATCATCCACGTCTTCGGGCGGGATACGCAGGGAAAGGCGATCCGGCTCGACGTGACCGGGTTCAAACCGTACTTCTATGTCCCTGCCGACCAGGCAGAGACAGTTGCGCTCCCCCCGCAGGCAACGCTTGAGACCGGGACCAGTTACCGCTCGATCCGGAACGAGCCGCTCCGCCGGCTCTACACCCAGCGGCCGGGCGATGTGCGGGAGGTCAGGGAGCGTTACCGCCACTTCGAGGCAGACATCCCGTTTGCCACCCGGTTCATGATCGACACCGGGCTCACCGGGGGAGTCTCTGCCCCGCAGGAGACCGTGGACTACCGCGAGATCGCAGCCGTTGAAGTCGATGCCCCGGCCCGGACCTGCATCATCGATATCGAGTGCGAGGATGAGCGGGGATTCCCCGATCCCCAGCGCGACAAGATCACCTGCATCTGCTGCTACGACTCGTTCGATGAGGATTATACCACGTTCCTGCTGGCGGACGGGCTGCCGGCTGAAATTGCCGGCAAGGTGAGCGAGGGGGGACTGAAGAACGGGTGCTTCCGGAAAGAGACCCACACGATCTGCGCGTACGCGGACGAGACCGAGATGCTCCGGGCGTTTGCAGCCTACATCATCGCCCGCGACCCGGACGTGCTCTCGGGCTGGAACTTCGTTGATTTCGATATGCCGTACATCACCGGCAGGATGGAAAAACTCGGCCTCCGTTCGGACACCCTTGCCCGCATCCCCGGCCAGACCGAGAGAAATGCCCTGCGGGGAAGGGCGCTCTTCGACCTCCTCACCGCGTACAAGAAGATGCACTTGAGCCTGAAGGAATCGTACCGGCTCGACGCGATCGCCATGGAGGAACTGGGCGAGCAGAAAGTGCGGTACACCGGGACGGTCTCCGATCTCTGGAAGAAGCAGCCGGCGCTCTTTGTCGAATACAACTTCAAGGACGTGGAGCTCTGCGTCGGGATCAACAAAAAGGACAACATTATCGGGTTCTACCGCGAGATCGCCCGGTACGTTGGCTGCCCGCTCGACAAGACCCTGAACTCTTCGAGCGTGATCGATGTCTACGTGCTCAAAAAGGCGTTCGGGAAGTACGTGCTGCCCTCCAAGGGATTCGCCAATGCCGAGGAGTTCGAGGGCGCAACGGTCTTCGAGCCCAGCAAGGGCGTCCGCGAGAACGTGGTGGTGCTGGACTTAAAGTCGCTCTACCCGATGGCGATGATGACTATCAATGCCTCCATGGAGACAAAGGACCCGGCGGGAGAACTCCGGGCGCCCAACGGGATCCGGTTCAGGAAAGAGCCGGACGGGCTGACAAGGAGCATCATTGCCGAACTCTTAAAGGAGCGGGACGAGAAGAAACGCTTGCGCAACACCTTCGAATTCGGCTCCCCGCAGTACCTGATGTACGACATGCAGCAGAACGTGATGAAAGTGATCATGAACACGTACTACGGGGTCTCGGGCTACACCCGCTTCCGCCTCTTCGACCGGGAGATAGGCTCGGCCGTCACCTCCGTAGGCCGGGCGATCATCGAGCACACCCGGCACACGATAGAGGAGCAGGGCTACAAGGTTATCTACGGCGATACGGACTCCTGCATGATCCAGCTCCCGCCCCTTGACCGGGAGAAGACCATCGAACTCGCCCGGTCGATCGAGAAGACCCTCAACGGGAGTTACTCCGTCTTTGCAAAGAAGGAGCTGAATGCCGACGTCCACTTCTTCTCGATCAAGTTCGAGAAGATCTATGCCCGGTTTTTCCAGGCCGGCAAGAAGAAGCGGTACGCCGGCTCGCTCGTCTGGAAAGAGGGAAAGGACGTGCACGAGACCGACATCGTGGGCTTCGAGATCAAGCGCAGCGACACGCCGCAGATCACGAAGGTCGTGCAGAAGACCGTGATGGAGCAGATCCTTGACGGCAGGGAATACCCGGAGATCAAGGCATTCCTCTCCGGCGTGATCACAAAATACCGGGCCGGGAAGTATACGCTGGACGAGATCGGCATCCCCGGCGGGATCGGCAAGGCGCTGGACGATTACGGCAATGACGATGCACAGGTGCGGGGGGCAAAATACGCAAACGAGTACCTGCACACGGAGTTCGGGAAGGGCAGCAAACCCAAGCGGGTCTACATCAAGCAGGTGACCTCGAAATATCCCAAGACGGATGTGCTCTGCTTCGAGTACGCCGACCAGGT
>JBAYMI010000392.1:0-2538 GCA_041663625.1 Methanoregula sp. | reverse complement strand
GGAGCAAAGAACATGAAAGCGGTCAAGGCCATCATCGACCTCGAGAAAGTCCAGGCCAAAGATGGGGCCATCACGGGCCTTGACGAGCAGATCGTTGAGCTCAAAAAGTCCGACGCTTATTTGTTCGGGGGAAGTGCCGCAAACAACGAAGGCGGCTTAAACCCTA
The DNA here is from genome assembly GCA_041663625.1 of Methanoregula sp. Taxonomy (GTDB): domain Archaea; phylum Halobacteriota; class Methanomicrobia; order Methanomicrobiales; family Methanospirillaceae; genus Methanoregula. Next base: position 2,372 of record JBAYMI010000392.1, on the reverse strand, counting down.
ATAACTCCGTTCCGCCAAAGGACGATAAGTACGCTGATCTCCGTATTCTAAGATAAAAAAATTAAAGAGAGGAATTTACTACATTGTCACAAAGTTTAGCAAGAGCAGTCAATTACATCAAGGAGCCCAAAGAGCTCTTTCAGGTTTTCAAACGTGGTTCATACACCACTGATCTAATCGCAAAGAACGTTTCCTTCATCGGAGCGCAAGACGTCAAATATCAAAGCATTACCTTTGATTCAGCAACACTCGGAACATACTCAACCGCTAACGGCTACACCGCCATGGGCATCGTCGCCGTTTGGAAAACATTGACCCTTTCCCAAGACAAGGGCAACAAACTGATCATCGACAAGTTCGAAGACGAGGAAGCAATGGCGACCGGCCTTGTAACCTACGTCAACCGTTATGTACTCGACGTTCAAGCCGTCGCAGTCGACACCTATGTATTCGGAATTATCGCCGCAAAGTCCGGCGTTACCCTGACCACGCTTGCCGAAGCCCTGACTTCGAGCACCGTCATCACAAACCTGTCCAAGGCCTTCGAAATCCTGAAGAACAACAACATCGAGCAAAACAACCTGCTCCTGTACTGCTCGCCTCGATTCCACGCTTTGCTCAATGAAGCGGCGTTCGGAAAAGGCCTGATCCAGGTCGGCACCGCATGGGGCGGAGAACTCAATTCCAACGTCCAAGTTTATAACGGCGCAAAGATCGTCGAAGTTCCGACATCCCGGCTCGGCTCCGGCGTAGCCTTCATGCTGTTGCATAAGGACGCTTGCCCGGTTTTCGTCAAGTATCAGGAAACCGAGTACTTTGACAAGATCCCTGGCTACGGCGGCAGACGTTCTGAAGCCGATGTCGGCGTGTACTACGATTCGTTCGTCTATGATGAAGCCGTCAAAGCGGTGTACGTTTGCAAGAACGAAACCCACACTTTGGCATTCGCTGACGGATTGCAGACCGCAACTCCGACTTCAATGACCACCCTGACCGTTTCGGAAGGTGACACCATTGCTTTGCCGGCCAATACCATGGTCGTTTCCGGCTATCACTTCATCGGCTGGGACACCGACGTTTCCGGCGATGCAGTCGTCTATGCTGATTGCGCAACCTACACAATGAGCACAGCCAACGCCACACTGCACGCAGTTTGGGAAGCTGACGCCTAACCTATAACTAAATAACAACTTAATAGAGGGAGGTTTTTATCTCCCTCTATTTTCAAAAAAACAAGGAGAAAATAGCGATGACTGAAACAGAAATCAAAGAATTTGAAAATGATATGCTGATCACCTACGGCGTGAATTTAAGCGCAACCCTGCCAGGCGAACAAGGAAAAGTCACCGTTTTCGCCAACCGCGTGGAAATGATAGTCCACGAGGAAATCAAAAACCGATGTCCAAGCATTCGCTTCAGCGAGCTTGAGACGTCACAGACAGCAATAATTTATAAAGCCATTTTGGAGCAGGCTTATTATATGGTCAATAACTACGACATGACGGTGGTAAGCGGCTTTGATCCGGTCAATAATTCGGTGGTACCGATCCAAGAAATTCAAAAGCGAACGTTCAGCCCACTTGCAAGGCAGATCCTCAAAAATGGGGGCTTGCTATACTCAGGTATGGGCAAGATGGGGCAGGACACAGCGGCCTATGAACGAAGCTTTTGGCGGTAGCGCTAATGTATAGATTTGATAAAACGGCGATACTGCATAAGGCGGTACTGTCAAGCGATGATGAACAGGCAAGGGCGGGCGTTGCGGGCGTAACGTTTAGTTGCTTTGAGCAAACGCTTAAAACCAAAGGCCAGTCGATGATCCTTGACGGAGCCATCGGCAACATGGCCGCGCTTGTGCTTCAGACGGACAACTCCATAGCCCTGACCATTGAGTCGGACGATTTCGTGGTCTTTGAGGGCCATAGATACACCGTTGTTTCCGTTGGCCAGATCAGAAGCTCACTGTACAGAGGGGCAAGGGAATATCTGATCTCCCTGCATTAAGGAGTTTCCATGAACGGAAAACTATATCAGTGCGCCCTGTTGGTACAAGAAGCGCTTGTCGCTAATGCTCCGAAAGACACCTGGAACCTGGCGCTAAACAGCATTCGGCTGGTGCAGGAAGACGGCGAGTGGTATGTGCTTATAGGCGGAGAGATTGCGCCATATGCGGAATACACGAACGAGCCTTGGCAACACGGGAAAAACCCGAACGAGGGTTGGATCGAAGCCACCCTTGAGAGTGTGCTTCCGACAATCAAACAAATAATGTCCGGGGCGATCTCACAGGTCGATCTGGACGAATATAAGCGCACTCACATTGAGAAAAAACTAATTGCTGATTACAAGGAGCACATCACGGAAAAGGAGCG
>JBAYMI010000391.1:0-2541 GCA_041663625.1 Methanoregula sp. | reverse complement strand
TCATTCACCGGGTTGCGCTGCCACGGCGCAACACCAACAACTTTCTTGTCTTTCACGACAAGGTTGAATCCACACCCCGTGCCGCAATACGGACACGTCGTCGGTACATACTTGAAATCCATGTATAACACACCTTTTGATAGTGCAAGGTCTTGTCCAAGCCTATATAAACCCAATGAAAAAAACTGAAAAAATGATTAATAGTAGGGGGTTCAAGAGACTTTCAAACGGGTTTGTTGACATATGGATCCTTTAACCGTGATAAAAAATCAATTGCGTATTATTTATCCAGAAATCGCAGGATTCCGGGGCGCGCGGACGTCATGAAACTGCCCCGGATACCCCCGCTCCTGGCGGATATTATCCAGACCGGGATCTCTGCTGTTGACGGAATAACCTTTACCGGGCACACATTATGTCCCTCATGCGGCGGTTCCCTTACCGGATATGATACCAAACGAAAACAGTTCGCCCACCTCATTACTGACGATGGCCCAAGAACCGTATATGTTGATATCAAACGGTTTTCCTGTCGTGACTGTCACCGGTTCTGCCTCGCAGACAACCCGTTCTATCCCGATACCCGGATAGGTTCCATTATTATTGACCTCTGCATTGCATTGTCCATGACGATGCCGGTCAACCGTGTGCCAGCGTATCTTGCTGCCATGGGAATTGTCGTGAACCGGAGCAGTTGCCGATTGTACATACAGAATAATTGCAGTTATTTCGTGCGGAACAATGTCCGGTATATAGACACAAATGATCTCTTCGGCATTCACCTGCCCCTCTCTGTCATTTCACTCTCCACGCTCGCGGCCGATCCTGCGAGGGGAGATCATATTGAAGATGCAGACGTGATTGCTGCCTGTGGTTTCCCCTCTGCACAACAGGCCGGGATGAACCGGTTATTCCCCCTGAAACACCTGAACAGGCGGGATGAACCGAGATATTATTGACATCGCGACAGATCCGCGGGAACGTTCATCAGAAAAGGACGTTGCCAGCAAGTCATTTCTCTCAATTCTGCTGCCCATGATCACAAGGGGGATGAGGGTGGATCTGTTTTCTCGTCCGTAAGTACGTGGATCGCGGTTGCCTTTATCCCGGCCACCACATTCGTCCCGACCATGAGACCGAGCTCGGTGCAGGAACGGCGGGTGATAAGAGAGGTCAGGATAAATCCGCAATCCACGGTGACCCGGACAAACGGGCCGGATGGCACCATCTTTGTTATCCGGCCGGTGAAATGGTTGCGCACGCTGCTCCTGACCAGAGATGCATCATGGGGCATAAGGCTCACTTCTTCGGGCCGGATATAGAGAACAACCCGCTGGCCCTCACGGATATCGGTCAGTGCCTCAAAGCAGGTCTCCCTTACCCGGATCAGAGCGTGCCCGCCCCGGTTCTCGATGATATTGCCCCCATGAATGGCATCTATCCCCACGAACCGGGCGATCTCCCTGCCTGACGGCTGGTAAAAGATCTCAGCAGAACTCCCCACCTGGACCAGCCTGCCATTCATGATCACGCCAATGCGATCTGCAAGCCGCTGGCCCTGGATCATGTCATGGGTGGACATGATGATCGTTGTTCTGAATTTTTTGTTGATATGGAGGATCAGGTCCTCGATCAGGTCTGATGAGACCGGGTCGAGATTTGCGGTTGGTTCATCGAGAAGGAGGACTTCCGGTTGCGTGACCATGGCACGGGCAAGAGCAACGCGCTGCATCTCTCCTCCTGAAAGGGTAGGTGCACGCCGGCCCGATAAATCCGGGAGACCTACCAGTCCGAGCGCTGCGGGCACTCTCTTTTCGATCTCCTCCCGGGAAATGTGCCGGAACTTCAGGCCGAACGCCACGTTCTCCGCAACGGTTGTGTTCAGCACCGCAGGTTTCTGGAAGACCATTCCCATACGGCGGCGGATGGCCAATTGTTTTGTTTCTGAAACAGCAGTGTCCTCACCGTCAAAAACAATCCTGCCCGAAGTCGGCCGGTCAAGGAGATCAATAAGGCGTAAGAGAGTTGTCTTTCCGCTGCCGCTGGGCCCTATAAACGTGAATATCTCCCCGGCTTTGATCTCGAGATCGATCTCTTTGAGCGTCTCAGCACCATTGAATTTTTTAGAGAGGCGTTCGATCCGGATCATCCCTGCGAACCCCCTCGGATCCACGGGGAATCACGGGACAGGCCGGAAGTGATGAGGTTCAGGATCACCACAACGATCAGGGCCACCGTAAGGAGGATGATCCCAAGCGCAATGGAGAATCCAAAATTTCCCATTCCCGTTTCAAGCGTGATTGCCGTGGTAAGGACGCGCGTCTGATCGCGGATGTTTCCCCCGATCATCATTGCCACGCCTACTTCTGCAATTGCGCGCCCGAATCCGAGAACAACGGCACTCAGGATCGCGTACCGGGCCTCTTTTATGATCTCGATGATCTTCTGGAATCCGGTTGCCCCGAGAGCAACGAGCGTATCGCTGATGCCCCGGTCAACTCCGCCGAGAGCCGATATGACAAGACCCATCATGATGGGGAT
>JBAYMI010000390.1:0-2547 GCA_041663625.1 Methanoregula sp. | reverse complement strand
CTGGCCATTGATCGTGATCCTGCCGTGATCCGGGGAATACAGCCTGCAGAGGAGTTTCAGCACCGTGGATTTCCCCGACCCGTTCTCCCCGATCAGGTAATTGATCCCCCGGGTGAAATGCCCATTGAAATTCTGGAGGATGACCCGGTCATCGTACGAGAACCCTACGTTCTCGAACCGGATATCGCCCTCCCCGCCGGGTGGCAGGGGCCTGCTCCCCTCCGCACCGTATTCGAGGTCCAGTACTTCAGCAACCCGGTCATACGATGCCTGCGAAGTCTTGTACGAATTCCAGAGATCAGAGACCTGCAGGACCGGGGAGAGGAAGAGGCTGACGTACGCGATGAATGCCGTCAGCGTTCCTACAGTAATGGTCCCCTCAAGAACGGAGATGCTTCCCAGCGTAAGGATGAGAATGGTGGGAACGCTGTAGATGAGCATGGTAACTGCTGCGCTCAGTGATGACAGGTTAATGACCGAGACCGAGGTGTCCCGAAAGCGCAGAAACTGCCGGTCGTAATTTTTCTCTGCCCAGCCCTCAAGCCCGAATACCCGGATAAGGGGTGCCGAGGGCAGGGTTTCCCTGAGGTACGATTGCATGCTCCCCTCGGCATCCAGAGCCGGCCTCTGGGCCGCTTTCATCCGTTTCCCGAAATAGGCTGATGAAAAAACAAAGAGGACTGCCGGCAGGATAACGGCCGCCGCAAGGGTGGCATCCATACTGATCATGATGGCCAGCGGCAGGACGATGCCTAAGCAGATTACAAGAATCTGGGGGATGGTCCTGATCGCGGTCTGTACGACCGTGGTAATATTTCCGGTTATCCTTGAAGACAGGTCGCCGGTCTTGAAATTCCGCAGGGCTGCATATTCTGCCCGCTGGACATGGGCGAAGATACGCGATGAAAATTCCCGGTACAGGTCGATATACAGCGTCCCCCTGATACGGGCCGACAGGTAGTTTGACAGCGCGGAGATGAGGAAGATCCCCGTCATTGCCAGAAGGAGCGGGGTGAGAAGGGCGGTGTTCTTCCCGATCAGCACATCATCGATCAGCGACCGCATGATAAGCGGGCTGATGATGGCAAAGAGCGTACCGGAAATACTCAGCAGGATGACGGCACTATAGGCGAACGGGCGGGCCGAACAGATCCCAAGAAGGAACCGGTTATACCCGTATACCATGGGCGGCGTCATGCCAGAAGAAGAGTTTTCCATAGCGGTCTCCGGATAGTTTCTGGTATGAGAGCCCGGATTAAAGAGATAGCCCTTTTAATCCGGCCCCGGATTTACTCATTTCCCGTCAACCGGTACGCCCCTGCCGGTACATGGATCTCGAACCGGGCACCAGAACCGGGCAGGCTGGTTTCGGTGATCGTTATTTCGGTAATCAGCAGGATCTCACGGGAGAGATAGAGGCCGAGGCCGGTATGTTTCCCGTATCCCCGCTCGAACAACCGTTTTTTATCCGGTTCGGAAATCCCCGCCCCGTCATCCTCGCAGACAATCGTGAGCCCGCGATCTGAATCGCGGGTAGAGATGCGGATAGCGGTCAGCCGATCGCCGCCATATTCGAGTGCATTCTGGATCAGGTTATAAAAGACTTTGTCGAAGAGAGGGTCGGCGTACACCTCCAGATCCGACCTGTCGATGAAGACTTCAACACTCCCGAGGTTCAGCGTCCCTTTTGCGCGGAGGATACTCCGGCTGACACTCTGCCATGCCGGGGCACTCACACCGATGTCCTGGTATTCCCGCGTGAAGAGGATCTGGTGTTCGATCGTTTCTGCGGCTTTCCGCTCCCGTGCAATATACTTTCGCAGGGTATCCGGATCGTTAATCGAGTATTCTGATAGATCAAGATATCCTTTGAGTGCCGTGAGCTGGTTTATGATATCATGCCGGGTGATGGAACTGAGCAGGTTGAGTTTCGTATTGGCCTGCCGGTATGCCTCCTGTGCCCGCCGGAGTTCGGCAGTCCTCTCTTCAACCCGCATTTCCAGTTCATTATTGAGCTGGAAAAGTTCCTCTTCTGCGGCTTTCCGTTTGGTAATATCCCAGAATATTCCCTGGATGCCGCTGATGGTCCCGTCGATGTCCCTAACCGGCGTTTTGATGCAGGTGCTCCAGCACACCTTCCCGTTGTGCAGGTACTGGTCCACAACCTCTTCGGCCTGCCCCGTGGTCATCACCCGTTCATCGTCACTCCGGTATTTTTCTGCAAGCCCGGGGGGGAAGAGATCCGAGTCGGTCTTTCCGGTAATTTCATCCGGCCGGAGGCCCAGGGTTGATGCATAGTGCTCATTACAGGAAATGTACACGGAACTGAGATCCTTCCTGAAGATATTCTGCGGGATATTCTCCAGGAGGGTCCGGTATTTGTGTTCCGATTTCTTCAGGGCATCCTCTTTCGTTTTGAGTTCCCGGAGGTTCTCCTCAAGACCTTCCAGGGTCTGCCGCAGTTTTTTCGTCATCTGGTTGAAGGCATGGGCAAGATGGCCGACTTCATCATCCGTCAGGACCGGCGCTTCCCGGGTGAGGTCTCCT
>JBAYMI010000389.1:0-2573 GCA_041663625.1 Methanoregula sp. | reverse complement strand
TCTTTTTCCGGAATGACCTCAAAGCGTCGGAACTGACGGCGTCCGTGTTCGGGCTCGCGGGAGTCGATACTCCGATCCAGAAGACCAACATGGAACAAGTCATCACCGATCTCGGGTTTGTGAACTTCAAAGTCGTGAATGATGCCTTTCTGCCGATCAAAGCCGCGACCTCCAAAGGTTACGGGGTCTGCTCGATCAACGGAGCGGGGACTTCCAGCGGCGGGATCGATTTCTTCGGCCATTATTTGCAAGTCGGAGGCATCGGGGCCATCGTGGGCGACGAAGCCGGCGGTTTTTACATTGCCAGAGCGGCGGTCCGCGCTTGTTATGACGAACAGTACCGGTTCGGAAAACCAACCAGTCTATCGAAGATCGTCATGGAGATGCTCGGAGTCACCGATAAATATTATCTGATGGAAGCCATCAGTACTCAGGCCGTCACCAAAAAAATTGATTACAACGCCCTGACCCTGGCCGTTTTTTCGGAAGCCGCCAAAGGCGACCTTGAAAGCAATCGGATCCTGCGCCAAGTCGGGGAGAATACCGCCAGATCCGCGGGGGGAGCAGTCGTCAATCTGGATTTCGCCGGGACCCCGGAAATCGTTCTCGCGGGAAGCGTTTGGGTCAAAGGCGCTTCGCCGGTCATGAAAGAAGCTTTTGGAAAGACCATTTCCGAACTAACTCAAAAGGAATGCAAGATCATCGTTTTGACTGTTCCGCCGGCCACCGGCGCCATCATTTGGGCCATGGAGATCGCCAACGGGGAATTCCCGGCCCAAAGCGTCCGCGACTATGTCATCAATAACGTGAAAGAGCAGCTGAGCAAAATTGAAAGATAATCTGAAGATCATACTGGGGTCGAAATCACCCCGAAGAAGAGAGTTGTTGACCCAAATGGGATATAAGTTTGCCACCGAACAAATCGAGATCGACGAGACCATCGAAAGTTTTGAAAGCGTCAAAGATTACGTTTCCCAAATCGCGAAGAGGAAAGGACGGATCATTTCCAAGAAACATCCGGATGATCTGGTCATCTGCGCCGATACGATCGTGGCGCTCGGAGAAACCATCTTTGAAAAACCCAAAGACAAAGAAGACGCGAGAAGAATGATCAGAGGCTTGGCCGGACGAAGCCATGATGTGTTCACAGCCGTCTTTCTGAAACTTGGAGACACCGAAAAAACCTTTGTTGTTCGCACCCGAGTCGAGATCGACAACATGACCGAGGCGGAGATCGAAGCCTATGTCAGCACCGATGAACCTTATGACAAAGCGGGAGCTTACGCCATTCAAGGCAAGTTCGGGAAATACATCAAAGGCATTCACGGCGATTATTACAATGTCATGGGACTTCCGATCTGCAAGTTGCACCGGGAGATCGAAAAACTCTTAGATGAATGAACAAAAAGACCCGTTAGCGGATGGTCCGTTAACGGGTTTTGATTTTAAAAGTTTTGGAAGTACACTGCCAAAACTAACAAAAAAAATAGACTTTTGGCAGTACACTACAAAAAGTATATTGACAATCGGATTGGAAAGCAGTAAACTGTCTTTAGACGGAGGGAATAATAATGATACCAAGACCACAATATCTTTAACGGCTAATAAGTTTGAAAGACAAACAAATAATTAAAGTAATAACCGGGATCCGAAGGTGCGGGAAGTCTTCGCTCTTGACGTTATTCAAGGAGTACTTGAAGAATGCAAAGGTTATGGATGACCAGATCATATCCATCAATTTCGAGGATATGGAATTTGAAAGCTTAAAAGACTACCGATCGCTCTATGAATTTGTAAATTCAAGATTAACAAAAAATCGATTTTATTACGTATTCCTTGATGAAGTGCAAAATTGCGAACATTTTGAGAAAGCCATCGACAGTTTGTTCATCAAAGATAATGTTGATCTATATGTGACCGGTTCAAATGCTTATCTTCTATCTGGCGAACTGGCAACGCTTTTGTCCGGAAGATATGTTGAAATCGAAATGTTGCCTCTCTCCTTCAAAGAATATTGGAATTCCCTAGACGACAAAACTGATTTGGAAAGGAAATTCCGAGATTATTTGCGTTTTGGAGCCTTTCCATACCTTACAAACATACGTGACAGCGAGGACAGCATCAATGAGTATCTGGATGGGATTTACCATTCGGTCTTAATAAAAGATATCATAACCAGATTTAAGATCAAGGATGTCATGATTTTGGAAAGTGTCATTAAATTCTTGTTCGATAACATCGGGAATATGGTTTCCACCAAAAAAATCAGCGACACCCTTACCTCGGAAGGGCGGAAGGTCACATCCCATACGGTAGAAAATTATCTTACGGCCTTGAAAAACAGTTTCATTATCTACCAATGTGATCGTTATGACATTCGCGGGAAGCAGTATCTGAAATCATTGGAAAAATACTATGTAGTCGATACGGGACTGAGGAACTGCATCATTGGTTATAAAAACATCGATTCCGGTCATGTCCTGGAAAACATTGTATTTCTGGAACTAATGCGCCGGGGATTTAAAGTGGCGGTTGGAAAAACCCTAAATTCGAAAATTGATTTTGTGGCAACG
>JBAYMI010000388.1:0-2579 GCA_041663625.1 Methanoregula sp. | reverse complement strand
GCCATCCCGCCATTTTTTAGAGAGTTTACTTTCATCTGCCATTTGTTTTTGATATTCCGGGAAAGGTTCCAGGTCATCGGAACTCAGATGAACAATCGTGGCATTTGGATCCACGAAATACGGAATCACTTTCAGGAAATCCGGATGCACTTCCTCGATAAAGCAATAATCGTAATGAAGTCGTTCAGTCGTTGATGATGGCACGGGGCTTTGCCCGGGAGTGGGCTGAAGATCTTGTTGCGGTGGTTTTTGGAGTTTTTCAGGCTGAGAGTACGCTATATAAATAATAACGCTCCCGGCTAATACTAGGAAAATAAGAGCGAGCGAAATCACATTTTTGTACTGTTTTATCTCGGAAAATTTCATACATCAATCACTTGTGCATACTAAGGCGAACCCGTTCTCTTCTTTTCGGGACAACCCCCGGCTGTCCACAATGAGCGATTTACACTCGGTGCATTTATTCTTTCTAACGCGTTTGTCTACCGATCAGGGTACTGAAAAAAGGAAATTCGTTGGGTGACAACATGCAAATAGAATTACCAGAATCAGATGAATTCTTGCAAGCGTCGGCAGTTACCAGACATCCCGCGATCGAGAGGTGTTTGCTGCTCTTAGCAAATACACTGATGGAGCCCGTCCGCCCCGGCACCGGACCACTGACATAGCACGCAATTGCCGGCCTGGTATCCCCGGTCATGGGCTGAAATCCGCGTGAACCGCATTTCGGCCATCCAAATACTGCTAATTATAACCGCACGTTCTCCGACGTTAAAATGCCCGGAAACCCGTGAATTATTACCTCATTTTCGGGAATTATTACCCCGGAATCGGAAAAAAGAGGGAAACGGAGCCCTGTGCGTGGAGATCCGGGAGGTACTCTTAACGGTTGAGAGAATATTCCGGAACACCCCGCTCTCCCGACGGATGTCCTCCTCCCCGCCGGGTTCGAAGCCACTCTCATCCCATCAGGCCTTCGTGCCCCTTCAGATATTCCCGGCGTCAGTATCCCGTTGTGCCCAAAGACTTCCTGGCCGAAAATCAATAGGTCTATGCGATCTCTATATAGAAACTAATTTAAGTATATATTTACAAAATCAACTGTGTAGGTGGGGGCGGGCAATACCCGGGCCTGGCATCCGGGAAATCGCCCGACAATGGAACAGAATCTGTGATCTCCACCAACGAGAGAGGAGGTATATCACTGATGTTATCGATGATACCCTTAAAAATGCGGAGATCGTATGCGGATTCAATACAGGAATGCAGGAACCATATCGATATTTTGGTGAACCAGACCGAATCCCTGTACCGGGAGTGCCGGCACGACCGGGATAAAACCGCCCAGATCCGGGGAATGGGAACAACTCTTGCAAACCTTACCTATCTGGTTAACGAACTCGATGGTAATTTGCGGCGTTACAATATGCCGGAACGCGCTCATAATGTCAACGGGATAACCTACCGGTCAGTGCGGTCCTGTGATCTCGACCGGATCAGTGACAAATGACGAGGCATATCATGCAGCCCGCGCGAAAAATTGAGAATCGTGACGCTTCCTGCGGCATGCGGTCATCCGGTAACTTCCCTGCACAGGAGCGCATGCACCCGGAGGATTACAAAGCACACCTTGCCTGGGTAATTTCAAAGCAGTTCCGAGAGTTGGCACTCAAAAAAACCCTGAATGAAAAACCCGTAGTAGTATCTGCACATTTCATGGGCTGATACCTGATAATCGTGAATCCCGATACCATTTCGATGATCCCGGCGTTGTGCACCGGGGGAGACATCATGATCACAGGAAGTGACAGCACATCACATCCGGCAGGCCCTACAAGAAAACATCTTAACCGGAATGAGGATATACGAGAACAGGCGCCGGGGAGGAAATCTCAACCTCTTCCTCCCGTGTGCCTGTAATTTCCTGCAATTACGGCACCTGAACGGGGATTGTGCACATCATCCAAAAAATTTCGTAATTCCCCCTATACCCTGAAACCTCGGAATGGATTTTTTAATCCGGTAAATCCCGGCCTGTTCCAGACCGCTGGCCCCGGGGTATATCATCCGGTAGAGATTCCCGTATCCGAAAAATTGCAGAACGCTCCCTGTAAAGAAAAATCATGCCCGGTTGACACGTCTGCTCAGCTCCGAGATCGCCATCAGCGTCTTGTATCCCTTGTCGGTGATGATGTAATCTCCCCGCTCGTGGCGCTGGAGGATCATCCCCGAGTCAGTAAGTTTCCGGATATGGAAGAGAAGGTTGCCGCCCGTAAGGCCGGTCAACTGGGAGATGTCAGAAAATGTCCGGGTCTGGACCGAGAGTGATTTGAGGATCAGGAACCGCTGGACATTTGCCACGGGTTCGAGAAGATCCTTCACCACCGATTCATCAGCAATTTCTGCAGCATCCCCCGGGCGATCCGCAGCGTTCTGGTAAATCCCGAGCGACTGCATGAGGTCGACTTGTTTTTCGAAGAGGCGGTGGACTTCGGTAAAGCACGTGTCGCACCGGTCATGTTGCCCCTTGCTCCGCATCGTCTTCATCTGCTCGCGGTACGACTGGATGATCTCATCCG
>JBAYMI010000387.1:0-2622 GCA_041663625.1 Methanoregula sp. | reverse complement strand
TAATGCAGGCAGCAGCCTCCCTGCCCATGCGGGATATCCTCGTGGATGTTGACCGGGCAGATCTTGAAATCTATGCCGATCCCCTGTTCGAGAAGGTCTTCTATAACCTGATCGACAATGCCCTGAACTATGGCGGCGGGGCGATGACAGCCATCCGCATAACCTCCCGCGAAACCGGGGCAGGGCTCGTGATCGCCTGCGAGGATGACGGGGTCGGTATTCCGGACGAGGACAAGAAGCACCTCTTCGAGCGGGGTCATGGAAAAAATACCGGCCTTGGCCTTTTCCTCTCCCGCGAGATCCTCTCGATTACCGGAATCACCCTCGCGGAGACCGGCTTGACGGGGAAGGGGGCACGTTTCGAGATGGTTGTGCCAAAGGACAACTACCGGGCGATACCCGGTACGCGTGAATAATCATCCGTGCCTGTCCGGATTATTTTGCCGGACCCTGGATCCGTTTGCGCATACCATTATTTCTGGATCGCCAGAAGGTCTTCGGCAGCATCGTGCATGAATTTCTGGGAATCCGACACGCCCTGGTTGTAAAATTCCGGCGCTAATTTTTTCATGATGAAGTCCAGGATCAGGCCCGCTGCAAGATCGCCTATCTCTTCGTCTCTCTCCTTTGCAAAATAATTCCTTATCTCCCCGACCATGGTGTCACGCCGCTCTTTCGATACCGTTATGGAATTATCCTTTTTCATAGAATCCATCCTTTTATTACCCTGCATCAAATTTATCCGATTCGCCAAAAATCCGGAGCCCTGGTATGTGCCGCGGGTGCGGCACGGGTACCGCAACGCGATCGTGTTCCCGCTCCGGCTCCGGAGCGAGGAATCGTCCGGGTTGTCGATTCCGCTCTTTTTACGGCAGGGATCCTGCCGGCAATCCTGTGCGGCGGGTTCCCGTTCCTGCGTGCGCACCCCCGCGTGGACCGGTTAATTCCCGGGCCGAGAGCCCCTTTTTATAGGTTTTTTTGGAATGTCGCGAAACCTATCATAAAGGTTATGCATTAATCTTATGGTCCACTGGACGTCATAGAAAGAGGATGTCCGATAAACAATATGAATCGTTGAAGATCGAAAACATCGTTGCATCCGGTGTTATTGCAGAGTCGATTGATCTGGCTGATTTCTCCGACAAGACCGAGAATTGCGAACTCAACAAGAAGCGGTTTCCTGGTGCAGTATTCCATATTGCGGATCCCAAGATCGCGTGCCTGATCTTCTCATCCGGCAAGATCGTGATCACGGGTGTCCGTAATGATAAAGCCCTTGCGGCAGGGCTTGCTATTGTCCTCAAGGCATTGAAAAATGCCGGGATAACTCCCCTCAAGGAACCCAAGGTTGCGATCACCAACATGGTCTGTTCGTACAATCTCGGCAGGTACATCAATCTCAACAAGCTGACCGTTACGCTCAATGTCGAGAATGTTGAGTACGAACCCGAACAGTTCCCCGGGCTGGTATTCCGGATTGCGGATCCGAAGATTGTTGTTCTGATCTTCTCGTCGGGAAAGATCATCCTCACGGGCGGCAAGACCCTGGATGATGTCCGGAAGGGGCTTGACGTGCTCGAAAAGAAGCTCGAAAGCCTCATCTGACCTGACATCTTTTTAGCTGCTTCACCGGCAGACCCGGATGCAGAGCGGTGAATGCCGGCCCCGGGATCCGGCACTCATCCCATAGGCCAGACGCTCTTCCAGTACTGGCCTCCGGCAGTATCCTGCCGTTGGGACCGGCCCGTGTCCGGTCAAAACCAGGGCCTGGAGATCCTGTCGCCACGCCGGCATCATCGCGTTGATCATGCACGGATTCCCGGTTCGCATTTTTTACATTCGCGCTCCCAGGGTGCAGGTTTATTAACCCGGAAATTCTTGTTTTGAGCATGTACACCCGTGAGGCATCGGCCCTCGATCTCTTCACCGATTCGATCAGGCTCATGGGCGATGCCACCCTTTGTGGGGTGCTGGAGTTCGACCGGAGGCTCGATCCCCGCGCTCTTGAAGAGGCCGCACAGGCATGTCTCCTGGCGCATCCGATCCTTCACAGCCGGCTGGTCCGGGGGAGCGGCCCGGCATTCTGGGAGATGATCGAGAATGCCCATATCCCCTCCCTTACGGTTGAGGAATGCGACGGGGATTATCATCGCCAGGTCATCGGGCCCGTGGATCCGTACGGGCCCCTGCAGTTCCGCGTACGCCTGCTGCGAAGACCCCCGGGGGATCTTATCGTCATCAACCTCGCCCATGCAGCCGCTGATGGGTTCGGTCTCCATACGCTCATGTCCCAGCTGCTGCAGGAATACCTGCTGCCCGGCAGCATTCCCCCCGCAGCCGGGGGGATCCCGGAGCGTGACACGCTCTGGACCCGGGGACTGGTCCGGGATGAAAAACCTGTATCTCCTGAAGTGCGGGTCATCAACCCCTTGTGGCCCGATCCGTTCGGCACTTCTGAGGAGCCGATACGGTTTCACCGGGAATGCATCGGCCCCCCGGTGCTGGCGGCAATTCGTGCTCATGCCCGGATGCTCGGGGGCAGCATCAACGATGCGGTGATAGCGGCCTACTACCTCTCCTTAAGTGACCTCACCGGTTACCGGGGACCCATCGATCTCTTCT
>JBAYMI010000386.1:0-2626 GCA_041663625.1 Methanoregula sp. | reverse complement strand
TCTCGGCGAACGTGATCCCCAACCCGATGAACTACGGCCAGCGGTACATGATTGAAGCCCGGCTCGGGCTCTCCGGCGTCCGGATATTCGAGGATCTGCATGTCAGCGGCCACGCATACCGGGAGGATCACTATGAACTGCTCCACATCCTCAACCCCCAGCACATCGTGCCCGCCCACGGGAGCATGAAGATGACGGCAGGCTACACCCAGTTTGCAAGCGAACTCGGATACACGCCCCACTCCACGGTCCACCAGATGGGGAACGGCCAGCGTGTCAGGATCAATTAAGAGGAATATCCATGTCAGAACTATCTCCGTATCTGGAATCAGTCGCAAAGCAGATCGATCAGATGATCGACCGCTATTATGTCGACAAGGCTGGTGAATTGAACAAGGCGTCCGCCCACCTCCTTGCAGCAGGAGGCAAGCGCCTTCGCCCCGCTGTCGTCATGCTTGCGGCAGATGCGGTGAAATCCGGCAGCTCGGACGATCTCATGCAGGCCGCCCTTGCGCTCGAGGTGACCCACACCTTCACGCTGATCCATGACGATATCATGGACGACGACAACCTGCGCCGCGGCGTCCAGACCGTGCACACGAAGTGGGATATGCCCACCGGCATCCTTGCCGGGGATGTCCTGTACTCCCGTGCCTTCGAGCACATCAGTCTCGTGACCGCAAAGGACGATGCAAAAGTCCGTGCCATAAGGATGCTTGCCAGGGCGTGCGCAGATATCTGCGAGGGCCAGCACATGGACATGTCCTTCGAGCACCGCACCGATGTGTCGGAAGACGAGTACATGGAGATGGTGAAAAAGAAGACCGGTGTCCTCTATGCAGCAGCGGCCGGCATCGGTGCAGTCCTTGCCGGCGGGAGCGTGGTCCAGGTCAGGGCCCTCTACACCTTCGGGCTCAACACCGGTATCGCGTTCCAGATCCAGGACGACCTCATCGATCTCCTCACGCCCTCCGAGAAGAGCGGGAAGGACCAGGCATCGGATCTCCGCGAGGGCAAGCAGACCATCATCATGATCAAGGCCCGGGAGGCGGGCCTTGACCTGATGAAGTACAAGCGGGAGCTCAGCAAAGCGGATATCGATATGGCAATAAAGGAACTCACCGAGGCCGGCGTGATCGCGGATGTGAAGAAGATCGCAACCGATCTCGTTGCCGACAGCAACAAGCACCTTTCGCTCCTCCCCCCCTCAAAGGAACGCCAGCTCTTAATGGATGTTGGCGAATTCTTCGTAACCCGGAGTCATTAGAATGGCAGGGGACGATCCAAAAGAACTCCTCTTTTTGTGCGCACTCCAGAATGCCGTGAAGCACGGCGGGATGCCGCAGGCAGGAGCTATTATGGGCATGGTCATGGGTGCCCACCCGGAGCTCCGGAGCAGGGCCAAGGAAGTATCTGCCCTTGCCAAGGAAGCGATCGCTGACGTGGCAAAGCTCTCTCCTGAAGAGCGGGTTGCCACCCTCCAGGCCCGGGCACCGGAGATGATCACCGCCATGGCGGAGAAGCACGAGAAGAAGACAGGGCTTCCCGATCTTGAGGGATCGGAGAATGGCGTCGTGATGCGGTTTGCCCCGAACCCGTCGGGGCCTCTCCATATCGGTCACGCCCGTGCGTCCGCCCTCAACGATGCGTACGTGAAGCAGTGCGGCGGACGATACATCCTGCGGATCGAGGACACCGATCCGAAGCGGGTAGATCCCGAGGCGTACGAGACGGTCAAGGAAGATATCCGGTGGCTCGGCCTTGGGATCACCGAGGTCGTCACCCAGAGCGACCGGCTCCCCATCTATTATGATCTCTGCAAACAGCTGATCGAGCGGGGCGGGGCGTATGTCTGCACCTGCGACAACGAGCACTTCAAGGAACTCAAAGCTCACAAGACCGCCTGCCCGTGCCGCGACCAGTCCGTTGAGAAGAGCCTCGAGCTCTGGCAGAAGATGCTCGACCACACCTTCAGGGAAGGTGAAGCGTCCGTCAGGATCAGGACAGATCTCAACCACCCCGACCCGGCCATGCGTGACTTCCCCGCGTTCCGGATCCTCGACACGCCGCCGCACCCGAAGGTCAAGGCGCACGTGTATCCGCTGATGAACTTCTCGGTGGTGGCGGACGACCACCTGCTCGGGGTCACGCACGTGATCCGGGGCAAGGACCATATAGCGAATACCCGCCGGCAGCGCTTCATTTACGATCACTTCGGCTGGAAGGTGCCGGTGTACCGGCACTATGGCCGGATGGGGATCGAAGGCGTTGTCCTCTCCACGTCCCAGATGCGGGCCGGGATCAATGACGGGACCTACACCGGCTGGGACGACATCCGGCTTGGAACCCTCCGTGCCCTGGCCCGCCGGGGGATCCAGCCCGAGGCCGTGAAGAACGCGATGATCGCGATAGGCATCGGCGACGTGGACATCTCCTTCTCGTGGGACAACCTGTACGCGGAGAACAAGAAACTCGTTGACCCGATCGCGAACCGGTACTTCTTCGTGCCGGACCCCATCGAAGCACGGATCGAAGGGGCACCGGCCCACACCGCTCACGCCCTGCTCCACCCGGGCGATGCGGCCCGCGGTTCCCGGACACTGGAGTTCACCGGCTCTGTTCTCAT
>JBAYMI010000385.1:0-2627 GCA_041663625.1 Methanoregula sp. | reverse complement strand
GCTCTCGTTTTCCATGATGGTTGCCGGTCTCATCGCGGGCGCGACCTTCAACCGGGTGGGGCCGCGCCGGCTCTGCATCATCGCCGGTATCCCCCTTGTCATCGGGTACATCCTGATGACACAGCTGCATGTCTATACCTCGACCGGGTTCGTCATCCTCGCTCTTGCCCTGATCGGCTTCGGGATGGGCCTGATGGTCAGTCCGTCCACCACGATGATCATGATGGCGGTCTCAAAGGCAAAGGCGGGGATGATCTCGAGCATGACCAGCCTGGAGAGGACCGCTCCCCAGTCCATCGGGATCGCGACCTTCAACGCGATCCTGATAGCAGGTGTCATCGCGGTTGCCAAAGGTTACGATGTGACCACGAAATCCCCGGTAAATATCCAGATGGAGGTGCTCTCTGCCGGGTTCGATATCGCGTTCATCCTCTCGGTCGTGCTGGGCATCGCAATCCTGATAATAACGCTCGTGGTAAAAGAGGAGATCCACCCGGACTATGCCGAGGAAGCGAAGAGCCTGCTGAAGGATTCGCGGTGAAGGACCCGGAAACCCACCCCGGCGGAAATTATTCCCTGATCAACCATTTGCACCGGCTCCGCACATGTCCGGAAGAGCATCCCGCTCGTACGAAGGTGCAATCGTCCAGACTGTGACAAACGAAGAACTCTTGCTTTTTATATAAGATCATCACTAATCTCCACTAGAGAAACAACCTGTGGGAGTGATTTGATTACGGATAACCTGTCTCGACAAAGGAAATATCTCACCTTTCCGAAGAACCCGGCGGCCGGCCTGCGGCTGAACCGGACAACCCAGGATACTGCCTGGCATCTTCTCCTTATTATTGCCCTGATTTGTGGCCTTGTACCGGTGGTAAGCGCGACTGCGCCCGGTGCATCGTTTACCGCGAACCAGACAAGCGGGGATAAACCCCTTTCCGTGCAGTTCATCGATACCTCGACCAATACCCCGACCAGCTGGTTCTGGTCGTTTGGTGACGGCGTGTCATCGTTGGATTCGGATCCGGCACATACCTACACGAAGGCCGGTACTTATACGGTTACCCTCACGGTCACCAATGCAGATGGCAGTGACACCTCGAGCAAGAGCAATTATATCACGTGTACGGCATCAAATGCCTCCCCGTTGGCATCATTCACGTCAACCGGTGCGACCGGGTCAAAACCCCTGACGGTGAAATTCATCGATACCTCGACGGAAACCCCGACGTCATGGGCCTGGTCGTTTGGTGATGGCGGGACGTCAACGGAGCAGAACCCGAGCCATACGTACGCGAAGAAGGGCACCTATACGGTGACGATGACCGCCACGAACTCCGGCGGGAGCGCAACGATAACGAAAGATTCCTATATCACCGTGAGCGAAGAGGCGGTTGCACCGTCTGCATCGTTCACCGCAACCACAACCGCGGGAACGATCCCGTTCACCGTGAAATTTATCGATACCTCCTCAAACAGCCCGACCTCCTGGCTCTGGACGTTTGGCGACGGGTATTCCGCCATTATCCAGAACCCGACCCATACGTATGCCCAGCAGGGGGACTACACGGTCACCATGACCGCAACGAACTCCCAGGGCAGTTCCACCGCTACGAAACCCGATTACATCATAGCGGAGATGGCCATTCCCATCGCATCCTTCAACGCTGATATCACCTCGGGGACTGCCCCGCTGGTTGTGCAGTTCAACGATACCTCCAATAACTCCCCGACTTCCTGGAGCTGGTACTTTGGTGATGAAGGGAGTTCAACCGTGCAGAACCCGCTGCACGTGTTTACCAGCAAGGGCTCCTACACGATCGTCCTGACCGTAAAGAACAGCGAGGGATCCAATTCGACAAGCCGGGCAAAGTACATCAATGTCTCTGCGCTTGTCTCCCCGTCGGCATCGTTCTCCGTTGACCGGTCCAGCGGGCCGGATCCGCTGACCGTCCATTTTACCGATACCTCGGTAAACAAACCGACCTCATGGCAGTGGACATTCGGTGACGGATCCACGTCAACAGAGCAGGATCCGGTCCATACCTATTACAGTGCCGGTACGTATACCGTGGTCCTGACAGCAGCCAATTCCCAGGGAAGTGACACCTACACTTCAGCGGGCCGCATCACGGTTACGGGTATAACCACCCCGCCCACCGCCACACCCGTTGTTACAGAAGAGGTCCTGACCCTGGCTCCCACGAATGTTCCCGAAGAAACCCAGGCCCCTGCCAGTTCCGGAACCGGTTCCCCGGCTGGATCTTCGGGATGGCTCATCCCGGCCCTGGTCATTGTCGTGGTTGTTGTGGTTATCGTGATCCTGATCCTCCGGAGAAGGCCCCCGATGGGGCATGGGTCGCGGGGCAGGGACCTCTGATTCCGGGCTGTGACCGATCTCCCTTTTTTTTATTCCTCCCGTTCCGGCGGGGCAGTCCCACGCATCCGGGGAACGAATCTTTTCCGGAGAACGGGCCCCGGCTATACCAGGTCCAGTCCGCGTGGTTTATATGCATCTCTTTATCGTGTCACCAGCCAAGGTTAACATCAATCCTATGCAAAATTCTGTAAAAAAGATAAAAATAATCCGTGACAAGTTGAGCAGGATCGGTATCCGGGAAAAG
>JBAYMI010000384.1:0-2635 GCA_041663625.1 Methanoregula sp. | reverse complement strand
GTGGTTTATATGCATCTCTTTATCGTGTCACCAGCCAAGGTTAACATCAATCCTATGCAAAATTCTGTAAAAAAGATAAAAATAATCCGTGACAAGTTGAGCAGGATCGGTATCCGGGAAAAGAATCTCGACGATGCAGCCATCCTCGCGACGTATACTATCAACCAGAAAGGCAATCTCTGCCCGGTTCTCCGAATCCCCTGATCCTCTCTTCCCCCGTTCTCCGGAACCACATGCTGCACGGCAGGGGACCGCCCTGCGCTTTTCCCCCCGGTTCCCTGTACGTTAAGAACCGGGACAACCCATCACTAGCAGATATTCTCTCATCAGCAGGACATGGGACCATGAACCAGATCTACCTTTTCGGTCACCGCCAGCCCGATACGGACAGCATAGCGAGTGTCATCGGGTACGCGGAGTTCCTGAACCGCCAGGAACCCGGGAAGTATATCCCGGCCCGGTGCGGCGAGCTGAACCCGGAGTCGCGGTACATGCTCGAACGGTTCGGCATTTCAGCGCCGGTCTTCGTTGATTCGGTTGAACCCAAGCTCTCCGACATTGTCTATAAACCGGTCTTCTCCCTCCCGCAGGATGTCCCGACCGTTGATGTCGCGACCCTGATGGCAAAAGAAGGAATACGCAATGTTGTCATGACCGATTCTTTGGGCCGGCCGGTCGGGATGGTGGGCGAACACGCGCTGGCCGGCGCATATCTCCGGAAGATCCACCTCACCGAACTGACGGTCACGCCGATCCCGGTCGGCACGCTCGCACGGATCCTGAACGCGGAGATCATCGTCTCTGTGCATGACACCCTCGAGGGCCGGGTCTACATCTCCATCGACGCCCTGCATGTGACGCTTGCGAAGATGACGAAAAAAGATATCGCCGTCGTCGGGGACGATGAACCCTCCCAGCTGGCGTTCATCTCTGCGGGGATCGCCTGCCTGATCATTGCCGAGGGAGCCCCGGTCGGAGAACGGGTCTCCTCTGAAGCCAGAAAACGGAGTGTGACGCTCCTCTCGACCGACCTTGACGCGTTCGGTGTCGGCAAGATGATCAACCTCTCCCTGCCGGCCCGGGAAGTGATGGAGACCGAGGTCCCGATTCTCACGTTCGAAGACACCCTTGCCCAGGCCCGCAAGGTGGTCTCGGCCTCAAAGTTCCGGGCTGCCTGCGTTGTCACAAAAGAAGGAACCCTTGCCGGGGTACTGACCCGGACGACGCTCCTCGACGAAGTGAGGAAACCGCTCATCCTCCTTGACCACAACGAGTCCTCGCAGGCCGTGAGCGGGATCGAAGAGGCCGAGATCGTGGAGATCATCGATCACCACCGGCTCGGGACCATCACCACGTTAAAACCCATCCGGTTCCTGAACGACCCGGTGGGATCGACATCGACCATCATCGCACTGAAGTTCATGGAATCCAGGCAGGCCCCGACAAAACCGGTTGCCGCGATCCTTCTCTGCGGTATCCTCTCAGATACCCTGGCCCTGCGTATGTCCACGACTACCGCCAGCGACAAAACAGCAGTCGGGTACCTTGCGAAGATCTCCGAAGAGATTCCCGAGCAGCTGGGAAATGCCCTGCTGGAAGAGGGGATGGATCTCACGGGTGCATCCCTCGAAACCATCCTTGCCCGGGATACCAAGGAGTTCGACCTCTCCGGCAGAAAGGTGCTCATATCGCAGGTTATGGTGCCGTCATTCTCCTGGAACCAGGACCGGGCCCGGGATGTGAAGGCAGAACTCGAGAAGATGAAGGCAAATAGCAGTGCCGATCTTGTCCTTGTTCTCTTCACCAGTGTGCGGGATAATTCCAGCGATTGTTATGGTGAAGCGGATCCTGGCCTGATCAGCGTGATCTTCGCAAAACCCCTGCCGGTCCACCTTGACGGGGTCATGTCCCGGAAGAAAGATTTCCTTCCCTGGATCGGGGCGAAGCTCCGCACCTGTTCCGGGAAGTAACTGTTTTTAAAACCGTATAGGAATTTTAATAACGGCTGACACCCTTTTCGTCACTGAGCGGATATGGATTCTGACGATAACTCCCTGAGGGCAGCAGGGTATATTCTCCTGCTCCTCGCAGGTATCCTCCTGTGTGCCGGCTGCACGACTATCACACCCCCGGTAAACAGTACGCCGGTTACCTCGGCAGTCTCCCCCGCGGCTCTTGCGACAACGGCGACATCTCCGGCCCCGGCTGCCGCTGCCACAACCCTGCCGGTGATCCCTGTGCCCACCGGGACCTCATCAGCATGGGCCACCGCAAACCTGTCCCACGGGGTGACCATACACTATCCGGCAGACTGGCAGTTCGAGGAACTGTCGCAGTCCGGGTTTCGGGATTACGGAGTGACTACCCTGAACATCGGGAACTTCTTCTCCCCCAACCTCACTGCCGAACGGATGGCAACGGACGGGCCGAACCCGGACCGTTCGGATTACTCTTCCCTGAGCATCGATGTGGACGAAGGCCCGGTCAGCGACTTCGAGCAGTACTTCAACCGTGCAACCCTCGCCATCCAGGCTCACTATACCGGCCTTACGATCACCAGCAGCAATTCCCAGCTGAAGATTCCGAAGCTCAATTCGTCAGCGGTTTACAAAGCCTACCAGATAAATTTCGATAC
>JBAYMI010000383.1:0-2639 GCA_041663625.1 Methanoregula sp. | reverse complement strand
TAGTATAGGTTTTCTGATTACATATAGGGGTGCGGTTTTCTGCAGGTGTCTGATGACCGGGCACGGATTGGTGATTTTAGGGGCATCTGCCGGCAAGTTTCTGGTAGAGATCTTCCCGGCAATCCCGCACTACCGGAAAATCTGTCCGTGTCTGGGTTACAATCCCCGGGTCAAGGTCACAGAAGAGTAACTGTTCAGTCTCGTTTGCCCGGCATACGATCGATCCTTGCGGATCTGCAGTAAGCGATCCCCCGGCGTAGGTATCAACCGGCGTCCGGCCGGTGGTGTTGATGCCACTCACGTACATCTGGTTTTCGCAGGCCCGTGCAGTGATGAAGAGTTCCCAGTGTTTCATGCGGCTTTCAGGCCAGGCTGCGGGAATAAAAACAGCCTGCACTCCTTTCTGTGCATAGAGCCTGAAGAGTTCCGGGAACCGCAGGTCGTAGCAGATTGCAATCCCGCAGGTGAGCGGACCCAGCGTGAAGATTCCCAGATCCGAACCCGGTGAAAAACCGGCATCCTCTCCCCCATGACTGAAGAGATGCATTTTTGCATAGGTTGCAAGGATAGCACCGTCACTGCTGATTGCTATTGCGGTATTTTCAGGATGCATGTCACCCTTCCTGCGGAATGAGCCAAGGATGCCAATACAGTTCTCTTTTGCCATCTCCCGGAGAGCGGATACGATTGTCCCGTCACTTTCTTGGATATGGGAACCGGAACGCGGATCCCAGCCGGTAGCAAACTGTTCAGGAAAAGAGATCAGTGCCGCCCCGGATGTCGCAGCATGATGTACAAAAAGACCGACTTTTTCGAGAGTCTTATCCGGAGCCTCCCAGACACTGGCGATTTGGGCACTGCATATTCGGATTGCTTGCGAATCAACCATGGGGTTATCCGTTCAGATGGGGGGCAGGCTTCGCGGCGTATTGTAGACAATGAGGGCTGCGCTTATCACGACAAGGACTGCGGTTGTCAGGAGGAGGAATGGGGCCATGGGAACGGCAAATCCAATAAGAAGCGCTGCAATGATCATGCCTGCAATTGTGATACTACTACCGATCAGCACCAGCCCGACCGATGTAAAATCCCAGTCTCCCATCATATCCTCCGATTACGAGTCTCATGATATAATCTGAACGCCGCATCATATAATCTGTGGTTGTGATCGAGCTGTATCTGTAATTGTGTAGCAATACCTTCAGCAACTGTGAAGGGCGTTCCACGCTCATCTGTTATCCCGACAATGGTGGCAGGAAAGTGTCTGATTTTGGATACTGCGCAGTGCCCTGAGGGGAGACAATAATACTTGGAAAAAAGAAAAATCAGTATTCGTATAACACGGATTCATCGATCCGCTTATAATCGAATACTTCGGTGTTCTTGAAATGGATGCCGATCTCCCGGGCTGCACTCTCGGGGGAGTCGGATGCATGGATCACGTTCCTGCCGATATCGATGCCGAAGTCACCGCGGATTGTACCGGGTGCTGCTTCCTGGGGGTTTGTGGAGCCGACCACATTGCGGACGATCGCGGTCACATTCCTGCCTTCCCAGACCATGAGGAAGCACGGACCCCCCATGATGTATTGTTTCATCGATGGAAAGAACGGTTTTGAAATGTGTTCCTTATAGTGTTCTGTCACCCGGGGCTCTGGTAATTTCTCAAACCGTGCTGCGACAAGCTTGAGCCCTTTTGCCTCAAGTCGGGAGACAATATTGCCCACAAGACCGCGCTGGACCCCGTCAGGCTTGACCATTACAAAGGTGCGGTCCATGCAGGTTCACTCCTTGTTTGCTGCTTTCCTGCCTGCATCGGTCCACTCGACACGACGCGGCACGCGACCGAGCTTGTGGTTGTTCTGGCACTTTGAGCTGCAGAAGAAGAAGATAGATCCATCCTTCTTCACAAACATCTTTCCGGTACCGGGTTCGAGCTGGTGGCCGCAGAAATTGCAGACATGCTGTTCTACCATGGTTTACCGCCTCGACATTTTCTTTGCTTCGCGCTCGGTTTCAAGGAGCATGATAACATCTCCTTCACGGATAGGACCCACGGTGTTGCGGGTGATGATCCGTCCCTTGTTGCTGCCGTCGAGGATACGGCACTTGACCTGCATTGCCTCACCGTGCATGCCGGTCGAACCGACGACCTCGATAACTTCGGCTGGCGTTGCATCATCTGCCATGCTGGACTCCTCACGCCTTCAGCGCGGCAAGCTGCTTGGCAAGGTCATCGATCGTCTCTTTTGCCTTACCGGGCTTGACAATTGCTGCCGCGGCAGAGCCTACATCAAGGCCGCTTGCGGCTCCGATGTCATTCTGCTTGTTGATGAAGATGTAGGGAACCTTCTTCTCATCGCAGAGTGGTCCAAGGTGCATCACGATCTCTTCTGGCTCGACATCGGCACCGATAACAACGAGTGCGGCAATACCGCGTTCAATGGCTTTTGTTGCCTCGTTGGATCCTTTCTTGATCTTACCGGTATCTCTTGCAACTTCAAGGGCTTCAAGCGCCTTGTTCTGGAGCTCCTCGGGAGCTTCTGTCTTAACGTAGCCTTTTGCCATAACTCACCTCATTCAGGAGAATCTGCTCCTTCATTACTCATCAGTAAATAATGATGTAGCCATACCAGTTC
>JBAYMI010000382.1:0-2641 GCA_041663625.1 Methanoregula sp. | reverse complement strand
GCAATTACCCATGGGGGGAAGGGGATTGTTGCAGGTGGCAGCAGTTCGACAACGTTATCGCTGACAACGGGGTTGTACGGGGACGGGTCGCTGGTTGATTCCTATTCCCTGTATTGGGGGAGCGGAGGAAATACCTGGAAATACATTTCACACACCTTTACCAGCCCCCAGCGGAATGTACTCTACCAGTCCAAACTCTCGGCGTCGTCAACAAATCCATCCCATTCCGGGTATGCCTGGTCCTACGGACAGCTCTGGCCCTTTTAAATTTGGCCTGACGAGGCTATTCTGCGATACCGTAAATAATACCAAAACTATTTTTTTTGGAGATCCGGTAAAAACCGGTTCCCCGCGTGATTCTACCGTGCCATACCCTCATAGTCGCTCACGATATAATGATGCACGACCGTCCCGCTTTTTATCTTCTTAACGATATGGTCGCTTTCGAGTTTTGAGATGTGCCAGCTCACAGAGGGGCCCGAAATGCCCATCGTTTCCTCGATCTCTTTCCGGGAAATCCCCGGGTTTTTCGAAATCAGCCCGATTATCGTGCGTTCATTGGGATTTTTTGAATGCAATACCAACAACCGTTCATTAGGTGACCCGTTCGTGGAATTCGGGAAATAACCTTTTCCGTTTGCGGATTCCTCTACAGCGATCATATGATACGTTAAAAGTTTGTTCACATGATACGTGACATTTTTATTGGTCAGGGTTGTCAGCCGTTCAATTTCTGACAGGCAGACGCCGGGCTTTTGCCGGATAACCGCATAGACCCGGTTTCTTGCGTCATTGTCCAGGAGATTGTTCCGTTTAAGTTTTAAAAGTCCGGTAATTGCCGGAAGGTTGCCTGAAACGATCAGTTTCATCCAGGATGCAATGAGGGAGAGAAATCCGGTCACGGTAAGGATCAGGAAAATTGCGACCGGGAGATCCGAGTATTCGATCTGTTGCGGTTCGGGCACATGTATCGGCGCATTAGCGGAGGTGTCGGGATGAAAGTAGAGCGTATCGTAATCAGGAGAGAGATCGTATGCAGGCCGGACCGTGTATCCCCCGGTCTCAAGTGCCGGGATCGGGGCTGCCATGATGAATACCATTATCAGAACCAGTCCGACCCTCACGGTTTTATCCATATCAGTTGTCACCCCTCAATAGAAGAACACGATGAACGGCTGAACCCCATCTGTTTTTTCCGGATCGATTCTCTCTGCCTCAATGACGACATACCAGTCCCCGCATGAAAGATTCGCATCCCGGGATATCCGGAGGAATATCCGACCATCCGCTTTTCCATCGGAGATATCGTAATACGGTCCCATCATACCATCGGGAGCGAACAGGGTGAGTTTCAGCGAACTGTCGGTATCCAGCCAGTTAAGGTCGCAGGTAATATCCCCGGATCCCCCGGGAAGGCTTCGGAAGAAAGCGACGGACTGTCCTTCCCGGATCCGCCACTTTAAACGGTCCAGTATCCTGTACCCGTCCCCGCCAATGAGGGCATCATCGATGCCGTACCGTTCTTTTTCGGT
This sequence comes from Methanoregula sp., assembly GCA_041663625.1. GTDB lineage: Archaea > Halobacteriota > Methanomicrobia > Methanomicrobiales > Methanospirillaceae > Methanoregula. The sequence continues at coordinate 1,109 of JBAYMI010000382.1, read as the reverse complement.
CTCGTTTAATGCGCTCAGGTTTACCGGGCCGTTCTCATCCCAGACATTCGCACCGTAGGGAAGTTCCGGATGGTCGTCTCCCCAGTATACCTTCTGGTTGCAGAACGTTTCGAATGCATCCCCGGTTAAACCCTGGCGCAGGACCTCAAGCTCTTCAGGATAACCAGTCTCCAGGTATTCTTTGTTGGTGATATTTGTACCGTACAGCTGAGTGATCCGATCGGTTTGGCTGCCTTCGGGATGACCCGTTTGTCCATCTGCAACAACTCCTGTGATCATAATACTGAGCGCCAGAGAGAGGCAAATAACCCGGGCTGCCAGATGATATATTTCTGTCAATTGTGTGATTCCCTCTGATGATTCCCTCTGATATTACATTGTCCTTCTCAAATTAATGTAGGGTATATTCCTATTGTTCTATATACCATTTATTCCGAAAGCGTCTACATTGTGCAGAGCCTGATCCGCCACCAGGTGAAGACAGGAGTATCGTGAAAAGTGAGATCCAGGAACCCTGCCAGGGAAGTACCCCTTCCCGGTCACCCTATCCGGGCTATGCTCTTCCGGGCCCAAATTGAGCCCGGATTGACTGTTTCGATCCCAAAAAGAAGCCCTTATAGGGCTCTGTTTAAAAACAAGCCCAAGGACGCCTTATTTTGGCAATCGGACGAAATAAAACATCCTCATAAACGCGTTTTGCGGGCCGTTCCCACATCCAGAGAGCATTGGATTGTTCCGGAAAAAGAGGCTGCCGGAACGCATCCATGGACCAATTACGGGCATTATATGGGGCAAAATTTTGGCGCTTTTTGGCAAACAGACAGATATTCAAGCCCTGATTTTACGGTGCAGAACCGGAACGGGAAAAACCAGATTGTTATATCAGGCCCGGCCAAATAAGGCCTGCATCATTTTGAATACCGGCAGGAGGCCGGACGCCCGGCCTGCTGTCGCATCAGCCGGGATCGTAAAGAGTGCAGTCCCGTGACCGCTTGTCTTTTCTTTCTGCCACCCGACATCGGCATAATAGTCCCCGGGCGCGAGCCCTGTCGGATCCAGTTTGAATGTCCAGGAATTCAGTACCTTGTTTATTCCCGGTTCGGCACCGG
>JBAYMI010000381.1:0-2641 GCA_041663625.1 Methanoregula sp. | reverse complement strand
GGTGACCCTGAAAGCCTCGGAGGTGCTCCGGCACCGGACCGGTTTCTGCTATGCCAAGAGCCATCTCTTTGCTGCTCTCCTCCGGGCAAACGGCATTCCCGCAGGGCTCTGCTACCAGCGCCTCGTGTCCGGCGAGTTCGGCCAGCCGTTCTTCCTTCACGGGCTCAATGCGATCTGGCTCGAAGGATCTGGCTGGTACCGGGCCGATGCCCGGGGACTCAAGCCCGGGCATGACGCAGCGTTTACCCCGCCGGTGGAAGTCCTGCCCTACGTGGCCCGGGCGGACGGCGAAGCGGAACTTCCCGAGATCTGGGCAGAGCCCCTGCCGATCATCATCGATGCGCTCACCCGTTACCCGGATATCGAAGCCGTGCGCCGGCACCTGCCGGACATCGAGGTTGTGAGCAGGGGACCAGGCCCCCTCAGTGACCGCCCGTGACAGGAGGAAATGCCTGCGGTTGATCCACGGGAAAAAAAGGGAAAAAGGGTTCAGGTTTTCAGATCACGGTGATGGTGACCGTGCCGGAAGAGATCTGCTGGTAGTTTCCGGTTGCATCGGCGAACGTGGCGGTTGCCGCACCAAGGGTATAGGTCCCTTTCTTGTCAGCGGTCACTTCGTACGAGAGGGGATAGGTCTCCCCGCTGGCAATGGACGTATCCAGTTTTCCGGTGAGGACACGCCCGGAGAGGCCGGACGGGATATCCGCATCGGTAATTTCAATGTCGGTGATCGTGCCCGGCAGGTTGTTGGTTATCGTCAGGTTCACGGTGGACATCTTGCCCACGATCAGGCGAACCGGTGATGCCTCCTTGGTGATTCCTACCACGTCAACGCCCTTGCCTTCGAGCTGGATGGGATTCACGATGATGGGTGCAGCCTTGTAAAACTCGATGGTCTTTGGATCGGAGTACTGGGCAGCAACCTCGTCGGCGATATTCTCGATGGTGACCTCGTTGGGTGCGCCCTTGTTGACAAGATCCGAGACATCGAATTTGTACACGTAGGCACTCCCTTCAAGGATGTGGTCGGCAAGCTTCGGGTTGTCATATCCCACGAAATCGGGCGAGAAGAAGAGGTACCAGGCTGACATGTTTTTGCTGTAGTAGGTTGTTTTGACACCGTCGCCATAGGTGAGGTTCAGATCCTTGTTGACCAGCCGTTCGGCCGTGATCGGCTTACCGTTCACCTGGATCCGCATAAACGAACGTCCCCCTCCGAGCTCCTTGCTATCAGCCCGGGCGGTCATGGTGAGGTAGACTTCAGATGTTGCCGGCGCATCGAGGCTGGTCTTAACATCTTCCCCATAGGGAACGGTCAGGGACCGGGTCGGGGATGTGGTTGGCGTGGCCGTGGTCTGATGGATGGTTCCGGTGTCAGTGCATCCCGCAACCATCATGATGGCAGCGAGTACAATAGCGAGGAGACAGGTAAATGTGCTGGGTTTCACGAAAAAACTCCTGTGACGATAAAATATATCTGCAACAGCATATAGTCTTAATTATTTGTTTTTTGCAATGCATTATGGCATAGTAAAAACTCATCCTTTACCGGGGGACATCACCTCTCCGTCAGGGAGGTCACCAGTCCTGACGTTGTCCTCCCGCCCCTCCCTTTTTTACCCTTGCAGGAAAAATGCATGGTTACGCATGGATAAGATCCCCCTTGAGATGCAGGGAGAGGAATCGGCGATACGGTTCCGTGACTGCTTCTCTGTACGGTACCTCCAGTCGGCAGCAGTACTCTGTCGGCTCGGGTACGCGATCGAGCAGGATGGCAGGGAGAAGGGCGTTTCGTCGCAGGACTTTCTCATCCGGCACGAGGCTTTCATCCTCAACTCAGTCCTCTCAACGGTTGCGTTCCTCGAATCCACCATCAACGAGCTCTACGCGGATGCTGCCGACGATGCCTATTTCTTCGCGGACGAGGAGCACGAGGCGCTGCTCAGGACCATCGGGGAGCGGTGGCGAAACGAGAAGAACTTCGACCGGGCACCGATGATCAGCAAGTACCAGAAGATCCTCGCTATCGCGGGAAAATCTCCCTTTGATGAAGGAGACCAGGCATATGACAATGTGCGGACGCTTGTTGAGATCCGCAACCACCTCATGCATTACAAGCGGGAGTGGGTGGTTATCCGTAAAGGCGCTGCGGCGGGGAAAGGCCCGGAAACAACCGTGGACAAATTCGAGAAACTCCTGTACAGGAAATTCTCAACCAACCCGCTTGCTCCAAAGAACCGGCCGTTCTTCCCGGACCAGTGCCTCGGCCATGGCTGTGCTGAATGGGCCATCGTCAACAGCGTTATCTTCACCGATGAGTTCTACCGTCGCCTTGACCTGCCGGTGCCATACGAGGGAATCCGGGACGAGCTGGCTACGAGATAGAGTATCGTTTTCCGGTACGATTAACGGAATCTCTCGGCAATTCAGCCCTTCTGGTGCCAGAACAGGTAATCCACTACTTCGCAACCCGGGGAACGCCCCCCTGGGAGAGCCGTCCTGAGCATCTGATCGTTGGTATACTATTGAAAAAAGGGGAAGTGATCTCTCACTTCTTCCGGTGTTTCTTCTTTGGCTCTTCGTTTGACATCGACATCAGGTCGATGATATAGGAGCCTTCCTTGCCCACGCTGACGATCCG
>JBAYMI010000380.1:0-2645 GCA_041663625.1 Methanoregula sp. | reverse complement strand
GGAGGCCGGATGAATCTTTGGGCCCTACCAGGATCTTCCAGCCGGTCGCTTCTTCAGTCTCGCCACTCAGGCGGGCTGCCAGCCCGGGAATAATAAGCGTTGTGTGGCTTACGATCCCGGCAAAATTATTGGATTTAAGGGCCGAGGCAATGGCATCGGCCGTGAAGTATCGCCCGGCAACTGCGCTCTCGACGCTCAGGCCACCGGTATCCGCTACAACCAGGTAACAGTCAAGGTTGGCGGCCTTGATATCGGACTCCACTGTGAAGTAGGTCAGGGCATAGTTGGTCGTGATAAGAACCGGGGAGCGGGCATCCGGCCTCCCGAATGTCCGGACTCCGGCTTCCACGGTGACAGGTTTACGGGGATCGGTATAGAGGTTGAACCGCCAGATCAGCTGCGGCAGGAGCACCCAGCCATCATGGCTGTGCATGATGAGAAGATCGGCATACCGGGAGAGGAGCATGGACGCGGTGATAGCTTCGCGCCACTTGAGCATATCCTCCGAGAGTTCCCCCCCGGTCCAGACCGTGAGCGGGACGCCAAGGAGCGGGTACCCGAAGATCTCATCGAACCCTTTTATGGCAGCTGCCCGGATGGCAGTGAAATTCGCTATGGTGTCGGCCAATCCTTCATCGCCAAATGTGCCCGGATCAAGGACAAGATCATGGATGCCGCAGGCATTCAGCGTCTTTACCAGCGAGCGGAGCATCTCAAGATTGTTGGGGGCAAACACTGCGAGGGGGGCATTGTGGGCAAGCGCGAGATCGGCCATCTCCTTCCAGTTCGCTTCGGTTGCTGCATAGATGAGCGGGCGGCGTCCCTCTGCTGCGGCAAGCCCTGCAGCCATGACCGCCGGGTCAAGGGTACAGAGAATCAGGGGGTGGTGGCAGGCCCCGGTGATAGCCCGTACCGCATTGGCAAAGGTTTCCGGGATTCCCGAGACCGAGCGGATGGCGATCGCGTTCAGCGTGACCGTCCTGCCGATGTAATTGTACGAGAACTGGTGGATGTGACGGACACGCTCAAGCAGTTCGGCTTCAGCCATCAGGTCATTGACATCAATGGCGATGGGAGTCGGGTTATGGTACGTGAAGTCATGGCGCTGAAGTACGTATTTCCCGCCGATATCGATTGCGTGCTCGCCAGTGCCAATGGTAACCGTGCGTACAGGGGGGGCGAGGAGCGCGGAGAGTTTCTCGTGGGATGCCTGATACTCCGGGGTAAAGACTGGGTGACAGTCCGAAAGAAGCAGCTCCCCATTGACCAGCCGGGTGGCAAAGGCCATGCAGTTGGCTTCCCGGCACTCCCCGCAGTTGGTCTTGGGCAGGAGTTTGTACACATCGATGGGGCTTATCTCCTTGATGCTCTTCCGCCGCTTCTCCTGAACCGGCTGGCCGTCGGCACTCATATGCGCACCCCCACCCAGTCGGCTATCCGCTCGGGATTCGCCGTGTGGCTCTTTGAGAGTCTTGGGATAATGTCCCGGAGGGTCATTACCGCGGCAGGGTGCATCATCAGGAAGAGATCAACCCCGGCAAGGAGGAGCGTTAACGCGTTGACGGTCTCCCAGACCGGGCCACGGAATTCCCGTGTCCCGTACTCGGGAGCCATCTTCATCCAGGCCTCCCGTGCAGCCCAGGCATTGGTGGCAGCCGAGATCGTGGGATGGGCAAGTTCGGTATCGCCCATGAGGGCAGCGTATCGCGCCCTCTCGTGAATCGTGAAGGAGTATTCAAGACCGTACCCGAGGGCGACGGTGGTCAGGTCCATGACAATCTGCTCGGGGGGGATGTACTCGTACAGGCGCCGGTTGAGTTCCTTTGCATTGTTCAGGTCGAGACCGGTGAATGCAAGAAGAACATGGCCGTTGTCGCGTGCAGCAGTTGCGACCTTCTCAAGGGTCTTGGCTTCGGCCATATCCAGCGTGACCGAGTTGATGAGAAGCCGTTCCCCTTCGGCCATCTTGGCAACTGCAGAGAAGACCTCGGCATCCTTCCTTGGATCGCCGCATCCCCCGATGATGAGCGGGACATCGACCGCCTGGAGGATGCTCTCGACTGTTTTTACCGCAGTGGCCGCGGACGCATTGCCGAAGAGCGGGTCGGTGCTCATTAAGTGGATTGTGATGACATCCGCACCGTACTTCCTGACATTCATCTTGGCCCATTCAGCCGGATCGTTCATAACGTCAGATACGTTCTCTTTGAGCACCTTGGGGAGCTGGACGGGCATGTCGAAAACATCGAGCGAGATGACCGCGGGATGCACGGGGGGACGGGCGGGATCGAAATAGGCCGGAGTTGTTGAACCGCCGATAGTGACCGTCCCGGATCTGCTTCCTCCTTCGGTCCGGGTAGCCCCGAGCGTTACTTCGCGGATCCTGCCCGGGAACGTATATTCTGCGGGGGAGTAGGATTCGCGTATCAGGCTTGAAGGTTTTACCGGTGCTATGGGGCGGGGTACTGCGGAAGCGGACTGGACGATTGAGGGCGAAACACTGGATGTCGGAATGAAGAGTTCCAGGTCGCCTATTTCCATGGAGAAGTTTTCAAGCTCGATCTGGTGAACGCCTTTGAGCAGTTCGCGGAGCTGAGGGGCAAGGGCAAAGAGCTGTTCGGCATCGAGCCCCGGAGGGTTCCCGG
>JBAYMI010000379.1:0-2661 GCA_041663625.1 Methanoregula sp. | reverse complement strand
GGAAAGAGAATTGTGCCCTGAATGACCTTGCATCTGCTCTCAGCCAGGGTACCCCGGTCATCATTGACGGGCAGCGGTTTAGGGATCCGAACAGCACCTGAGAGAACACCTGGTCTGCCGGGCATTACATGGTTGTCATCGGGATGGATGACCGGCATGTGTACCTGGAAGACCCGTTCCTCCTGGGCTCCCGGCTCCGGATGACCCGCGAAGAGTTTGTTGCCAGCTGGCATGACTATGAAGCGGACGTGCCTCTGCCACCCGATGCAAAGAAGTATTACCATCTGGGCGTCTTCATCAGAGGAACGCCCCCCTCAGAGCGCCCGGTATTTGTCGGCCCTTCGGAGATACCTGCCTTCGTGCTGCCTGTGCCGACTAAGGAGTAATACTATTTTTCCTGCCATGCCTTTTTGATAAGACCGCGATGAAACGTGACATCAAACGAATCCGCACCCCGTCTCGGGCGTGTTTAACATTCGAGACGGATACGAATGAGGGAATACTATAATTTTGCTTGAACACAATGTGTTGTTAAAGACATTTGGTGACATTAGTCATGCGTCTTGGGGATTATACGGAATACCGGTGGAGCAGGTTATGAAATTTGATCGAAACAACCCCTACAACGATCTCCCTTCACTTCCCCCAACTATCGATCTGGAATCAAAAACAATACTCAAAAAATGTGTCGGGGCTCACCGGGCTCTTGCATCCCTGAAAGGTGCCGGGAACCTGATTCCTAACCAGGCTATTCTCATCAATGCCATCCCATTGCAGGAAGCAAAAGCCAGTTCTGAAATCGAGAACGTGGTGACGACAGGTGATCAGCTCTACCAAGCATCGATATTGCCTGGAACCGTGCTCGATCCTCAGACTAAAGAGGTGCTGCGTTACCGGACCGCACTTCGTCGTGGATATGACCAGCTGAAGACGCAACCTATCTCAACGAGTCTGCTTCGGGGAGTCTGCGAAGTCCTGCTCGACCACGAAGTCCAGTATCGCACGGCACCTGGAACACGGGTAAGCAACAAGGTTACGGGAGAAGTTGTTTACACGCCACCGGATGGTGGAGAGGCCCTGCGAGAAAAACTGGATCAACTGGAGACCTTTATTCACCTCCGCGATGAAACTCCGCTCGATCCCCTTATCAGACTGGCCCTCATCCATTACCAGTTTGAAGCGATCCACCCATTCGAGGACGGGAATGGCAGGACCGGACGAATCCTGAACATTCTCTATCTTGTCGAGCAGGGGCTTCTGGATATTCCGGTCCTGTACCTCAGTCGGTATATCATTGACCACAAGAACGATTATTACCGGCTGCTACGGGCCGTTACGGAAGAACAGGAATGGGAGGCATGGGTATTGTTCATGCTTTCAGCAGTTGAGGAGACTTCCGCTGGAACGTACCGGCGTATCCTTGCAATCCGCAAACTCCTTGATAAGACAACCGTACTATGCCATGAAAACCTTCCCCACAAAATCTATTCCAGGGAACTTGTCGAGATGATTTTCGTTCAGCCCTACAGTAAAATCTCGTTCGTTGTTGATGCGGGTATCGCAAAACGGCAGACTGCGGCTGAATATCTTCAGCAGCTTGAGGGAATCGGTGTACTGGAATCCCGGAAAGTCGGGCGTGAGAAAATTTACCTTCATCCCGCACTCCTGAAGTTGCTTTCAGAGTCTTAAAGATATGTCGAAATTTTTAGGTTTTTTCGACATGTTTGGAGGATGTGTCGATTGGTTCGACAGGTCAAGGAGTTTTGATTTCCCGAACGGACAATTTTGGCAATTTTCATACTTCGGGTGAGAACTCCGGTGCGTGTGTGCTTCAACAGAGCCCAGAAATTCAAAAATACGCGCCGTCAAAAATACACACCAAGAAAGATATATTATTTTAAAAAAAATCAGACGAGCAGTTTTCCCGACAAGACATGGACCGCGTGGCCTTTGAGGATGACACGGTCGCCCGAACAGGTCACGCGGACCGATCCGCCCCGGGCCGAACACTGGAACCCGACCATCTCTGTTTTGTTGAGTTTTGCTCCCCAGTAGGGCGCAAGGCAGCAGTGGGATGAGCCGGTGACCGGGTCTTCCGGAACTCCCACGGACGGCGCAAAGAACCGGGAGACGAAGTCGAAGTGCGGGAGGTCGGATGCCGCGGTGACGATGATGCCCCGGGCCCGGATGGCAGAGAGGGCGTTCATATCGGGTTCGAGACTACAGACATCATCCGCGAGGGGCAGTTCCACTAAGATATCGAACCGGTTCCGGCCGTAATACAACGGCTCGACCCCGAGCGCCTGGCCAAGGCCGGGCACCGGCATGGACGTGGCGGCAGGTTCTGCCGGAAAATCCATGCTGATCCAGTCATCTTCCTGCCGGACGGTCAGGATACCGGAGAGCGTCTCAAACGCTATCGGTTTATCCCGGGAAACGCGGCCGGTCTCCCAGAGTACGAACGCTGCGGCGAGCGTTGCATGGCCGCAGAGCTCCAGTTCCTTTACGGGCGTAAACCACTTCAGGTTCCATTTCTCTCCTTCCGGGAAGAGGAACGCGGTCTCCGAATGCGCGAGCTCGGCCGCCACCTGCTGCATCCACGCAGCATCGGCCGGCCCGTCAGGAATGCAGACGCCGGCCGTGTTACCGCGGAACGGCGAG
>JBAYMI010000378.1:0-2662 GCA_041663625.1 Methanoregula sp. | reverse complement strand
CACTGGGAAAGAGCGACGTCATCCCCGGCCTCAACCTCCGTGGCGTTGCACCGGAATCATTCTCCGGTATTGCACAGGCGCTTGGGGATACGGTCGTGTACGAGATCGATGCACACTGCCGCCAGCCGGCAATGATCGCAGCGGGATGTGGGGAGTATTACCTGAACCATACCGAAAAACTTCTCGCCGCTGTGCGGGCGCTGAAAAAAGTGGGCGTCACCGTCTCGGTCAAGTTCCGCGCCGGTGTTGCAGACGATGACCGGGCACTGGCAGTGAGCCTCTGGAAAGCCGGTGCCGACATCCTCCATATCGACCTCATGGACTTTGGCACGGCAAAGCTCCGCCAGATCCGCAACTGTTGCCCGCTGATGCTGATTGCCAATAATTCAATAAATACCTTCGAGCGCATGAAGGACATGCTCTCCCACGGGGCGGACATGGTCTCGCTCGCCCGGCAGTCCGATGTCCGGACGCTTGCCGGGCTCGATGCGGCGATCACACGATCTGCCGATGAAGACGGGTGGTATAATTCCCCAAAGCAGCTCTGTCGCGGGGGCGATATCCGTTCCCTTGCATTCTGCTGCATGCCGGTGAAGGAATGCCCGCTCATCCCGACGCTTTCCCGGATAAACCTGCCTCGCGACGATTATATCGCGATGAAGCTGGGGGCTGTCAAAGGAACCCCGCTCGATGACGGGAACCAGACCTGTTTTGGCAGTCTTGCCTGGTGCTGCAAGATCTCGTCGCCCTGCATGTTCCGGGATATGACCCTCAAGCAGGCCGGGCTCTCAAAGAAAGAGTATATGCGCCTGAAACGCGAGCTCTCTGATACAATAATGGGTCGGATATTCCATGACGTGCCTCCGGATGAACTCTGTTGAACGTGCACAACTTGCCATGATGCTGGAGGTCACCGCGTACCCCAAGCCGGGAAACGTTGACCGCTGTCACGACTATCCGGAGACCCGGCTCGAACATTTCCTGGCATCCACTCTCTTTGCCCGGCCTGCCCTTGAAGAGGCGGAGCTGGCGAAGGGAAGGATCGGCGAGATCATCAAACACGCGGTCCGCGATACCAATTGCCACAATGGCGGGAATACGCACTTCGGGGCATTCCTCCTGCTCATCCCCCTCGTGTACGGCAGGGATATTCCCGGGGCAATGACAGCCATTTCAAAGACGGATTCTTCAGATGCCATTGCCTTTTACAAGGCCTTTGCGATGACTTCTGTCAAGGTGCATTCAACTGACGAACTCGATGTCAATGATCCGCACACCCTCACCCTCATTCGTGAGCGGGACATGTCCCTGCTGGATGTTATGCAGCACTCTGCTGCCAATGATATGATTGCCCGCGAATGGGTGACCGGGTTTCCGCTCTCCCGAAGGGGTGCTGATCTCCTCAAGGAGAACGGGCCCGGGCGGGAATCCATTGTCCAGACTTACCTGAATCTTCTTGCAACGGAACCTGACACGCTCATCATCAAGAAGCACGGGATTGAGGTTGCACGCGAGACCATGATGGCAGCCCGGGATGTCCTGGAGGGAAAACGATCGGTGGAGGATCTCGATGCCGAATGCATCCGGCGGGATATCAATCCCGGGTCGACTGCCGACATCATCATCGCATCAATCTACCTTGCCCTGGGGGAAGGCTGGTCATGGGACTCCTGAACGGTGGGATCAACGAGGTAATCGCGACAACCGCATTCAATGCGGCACCGATGGGGATCCATCTCCGGGACGGGAAGGCCACCATGGTACTTTTCTCCGGAAGCCACACCCTTGAGAATATCCGGAGGGACGGGTGGCTGGTGGCAAATTTCGTTTATGACCCGGTCCTGTACGTCAGAACCGCATTTGAGGATCTGCCCCGGGAGCTGTTTGTTGAAGAGCCTGTCTGCGGCATGATCATGCAGCGCCTTGCCGGGGCGGATGCCTGGGCTGCATTCACCACCACGGTTGAACGGAGCACTCCCGAAGCAACGCTGATCTCCTTAACGCCCAAAAAAGAACTTATTGAAGAGGCAGTCATCCACCCGGTCAACCGGGGATTTTCCAGCATCATCGATGCAACGGTGCATGCAACGCGTTACCGGAAAACTCATGACCCGGAGCTCAAATCTCTTATCGATTACCATGCAGGGATCGTCCGCAAATGCGGTGGCCGGCAGGAGATTGCTGCTCTGGATCTCCTGATGCGGTTCATAGCGCAATAACACCCCGCGCTTCGCGCCCATCCTCCGGGTTATGAGTAATTGTCGCCGTTTTTTCTGAATAAACACCGGACAATACTTATATAGCATGGATCCCCATTTCTGCATGAATACACTGGCTATGGCTGGTTTCTGAAGGATATTATGACAATGCGGCCATTTTCCCGAAAAAAGCAATTGTTTTTCGATGTCTGCATTGTCGTCAGCATCCTTGCTGCTGTCCTCATCACCTTTTTCAGCATCACCCATCGGATTTACGATGTTTTCCCCTATTTCTATCTCATTCCCATCATCCTGATCGCATTCTCCCGGCCGAAACTGAGCATATACGGGACAGTAATCATAGGATGGCTTTACGTTGCGCTCGTCTTTCTTATCGGGCTGCCGGATATCAGGCTCTATGCCGTTGCAACGGTCTGGTTCTATATCTTTGTCTCGCTCGGGGT
>JBAYMI010000377.1:0-2667 GCA_041663625.1 Methanoregula sp. | reverse complement strand
GATAGTATCCCGGCTCCTGACCGCGATACCGTCCATGGCCGAGATATTCACTTCAGGAACCGAATATTTTGCATAGACCGGTTCAGCCGCAACCCTTCCGGCTGCCTGTATGACCGGGACCCGCTCGGTCCGGTGAGGGGCAGCAAAGGTCGAGGTCAGCAGCGTGAGCGCTTCGTCAAGGGAGCGGAGCCTGAGATACCGTTTTACCATCGCAGCCAGCGCCCCGTTCTTCCGGTAGTATCCCATCCTGCCATACCCGGTCACCCGTCAAATTAATTGTATTAACAATTGCGTTTATGACAGTAAAAGTATGTCGTAATTCCTCTTCGGAAAACGGATGGAGAGGGGGGAGGGCTGTTTAAACCCTCGATTATTACAGCGATACGCTCTTTCCCTCGTTTCCCACAGCAGCAAGATAGACCGGCCACTGGATCTCCGGGTCGAGATTTGCGAGTTTTGTTATCAGATCATCATGGAAGAGGTCGATCGGGGCCACTCCAAAACCGAGTCCCGCTGCCGCAAGGATCAGGTTCTGGCAGGCATGCCCGGCCTCGATCAGTGCGCTGCGATATCCGCGGTTTCCTACCGCCCAGACCGTACGGTACGGGACTGCGACCCAGATGAAGGTTATTGCAGCCCGGGTCGTGAGCTTGAAGTTCAGGCTCGCTGTGCTGATCTCCATGGTAAGGTCTGTATCGATACGTTCGGCCACGATGCTGTGGGATTTCGGGAGGTAGCGGTACAGCCCGGTCTCCAGCCCCTCAACATCGCTCGCGACAAAATAGGTCTCCAGCGGGTTCCGCGAACCGCTCGAGGGTATATTGCGGATCTCGATCGTCTCTGCCACGATCTTCTTGAACCCCTGGGTGCACCAGAGCAGGTACGAGAGCTGCTTTAAGTTCATCGTGGAGCGGGAGAAGAAACCGACAGGTTCCCAGTCCTCAATGGCTTTCCTTACCGGGAGATCCGGGAGCTTGAACCGTTTCGGACTCGGGAGTTTGATAACGGTTTGTCCTTTCTTGACCGGGAGCTCGTGCGGGGGTTCCGGGACACGGAGGACGAGGTCGACCGTGGAATAATCCGGGCATTTGGTTCCATTGATGAAGTCGTTTCCAATCTTGTTCATGGGATCACTCCCTGAATAGACAATGATTTGATCACGGGTAAAAAAGAGATTTGGTCGTTATGGACCGTTGTGATGTGATGTGACGGGGTATTCATGCCGCCTTCAGGTACAGGTTCGCGTACACGACCTGACCCTTGCTCTTGGTGTGGCGCTCGCCGAGGTCACCGATGTAGTGATCGAAGGTGTAGGTAACACCATCGCATTCCTTCTGGACCTGGTCGACCTTCTTGTAGCCGGGCATCATGAACAGGATCTTCCCGAGCACGTACATCTCGCCCTTGACCATCTGGCCACCGACACGGCCTTCGACATCGCCCTTGATGATGACGGTGCCTCCCTCTGCGTGGGTAGAGACGTGGATGAACGCGTTCTTCTCGATGATGATGGTGCCGCCGAGCATGGCGGTACCGATATCGTTACCGGCACTGCCCTTGATCCGGATGAGGCCGCCCTTCATGCCCCGCCAGTCGCCGCGGTATGCGCAGCCGACATGGTTCTTGGCATCGCCGTCAACAAGAAGTTCGCCTCCCTGCATCTGGATCCCGGTGAACGAGTCTACGTTCCCCTTGATATGGATCTTGCCGCCCTTCATCCAGCCGCCGACATACATATCGGCATTGCCGTTGACGGTGACCGATCCTGCGGTCATCTTGGAGCCGATATACTTGACTCGGGTGCAGTCACCGGCAATTACGATGTCGGTGTCTGCTGCAGTCTCGCCGCCGTTTCCGGAGACGGTAAAGAAGTCCCCGAGTTTCATGTGGATCTTGCCCTCGTGTCCCGGGAGATCTGCAATCTGGGCTGCAGTCTTTCCTGCGAATGCATCGGGGGTGATGCTGTATCCCTCGAACATGAGTTCGGGGACCTTGGTGGGTGTTAACGTTACAGTTGCCATGATCGCACCTCAGGCCTCCACGTTGACATCGATAATAGACTGGTGCGGCGCAAGGTATTCCCGGACCGGGTAGTTGCTGATGTCGACCGTGTAGGTTCCCTGGTGGAATGCCTGGCTGACATCACGGGTGACCTGCAGGTTCTCGGGCATCTTGACCTTGACCCAGACCGTCTTCTTATGGCCGTGGCTCATCACTTCGCCATCCTTGACGATAATTTCGCCATCCTTGATGAAGTACGCAGCCCGCTGGAATGCTGTCTCGATCTTCTCTGCATCGGAGGGCAGGTTCTTGTAGTTGAGGTCGAAGACCGATACATCCCCGTTCATGCCGGGTGCGAGACCACCGTAGGTGTTGCCGAGGCCAAGGCATTTAGCCGGGCCGGAGCGGGTCATCTGGGCAATCTCGAAGAGGGTGAGTTCGCGATCCAGGGTATGGATGTTGGTGAGGCCAATCATCTTGTCATTGTTCTTCATGGATGCGATGGTCTCTTCCCGGGCCTTCTTGCTCATGAGCCACTTGATGACGCGGGGGTACCGGGTGAACGGTCCTGCGTTCGGGTGGTCGGTGGTGAGGAACGTCCGGTTCAGGTCCTTGGCATAGAGTGCCAGTTCGAGACCGGTTGCCCACTGGACTGCGTTGGGCGTG
>JBAYMI010000376.1:0-2669 GCA_041663625.1 Methanoregula sp. | reverse complement strand
CTCGATTGGGAGGCCGTGCATGTCGTAGCCGGCCCGGTCAATGACATTGCGGCCGTTCATCCGGTAGTAGCGCAGGACAGAGTCCTTGATGATCTTGTTCCACGCGGTCCCGATGTGGATCTCCCCGGTCGTATACGGTGGCCCGTCCACGAAGAAAAACGGCTTGCCTGCACTCCGGTGCTGCTTTACTGCCTGGTACGTATCGCGGGTGCGCCAGTACTCCTGCACCCCGCGCTCGATCTCCCTGGCATTGAAGTTCGCGGTGACTTCCTTCAAAAAACCCCCTCGTGAAATTCCCTGCATCCGTACGGACGGTGGAATATGCGAAATAATGTTGGTGTCACTGCACAAAGTAGTTTTTCGTGGTGCAGCAGGGATCACGGGAACCGGAATTTCCCGGCGGGTACCCGGATCTCGAACCGTACGCCGTTACCCTGGACGCCGTTCTCCCGGATCGTTATGCCGGTGATGGCGAGGATCTCCTTGATGAGGAACATCCCAAGGCCGGTATGCTTCCCGAAACCCTTGAGGAAGATCTTCTCCTTCTCTTCCGGCAGGACCCCGTTGCCGTCATCCTCGTACACCATGAGAAGATCCGGCCCATCCTTCAGAACCGAGAGCCGTATTCCGGTTATCTTCTCTCCCCCGTGCCTGAGGGAATTGTCTATGAGGTTGTAGAAGACCTGCCCGATCATGGGATCGGCAAAGATCTCTACCGGCCCGGTATCGCAGCGGATACTGATGCTCTCTTTGGCATACGATTCCGCGGCCCTGGCAACCGTGGTCTCCAACTCCTGCCACTCGGGTTTTTTCAGGCCGAGATCCTGGTAATCGCGGGTGAACTCCAGCTGGAACCGGATCACTTCAAGGCTCTTCTTCATGGCACTGATATGGGCTGCTGCACGGGGATCGCGGTTATCCATCTCGAGCAGGTCGAGGTATGCTGCAAGGGCAGTCATCTGGTTGAAGATATCATGCCGGGTGAGGGTTGACAGCAGCATCAGCTTGTTGTTGGCTGCGGTAATGGCATCCTCTGCGAGGCACTGGTCCGTGATATCGTGGAGGCTGTAGACCCGCCCGATTATCTGGTCCCCGATACGCTGCGGATGGACGAAGAGTTCGTAGATCCTGCCATTTTTGAACCGGAGCGTGGCAGCGACAATCTGTTCGGCCGATTCCGGCAGCGGGGTGATCTGCGAAATAAGACCGGCCGTGTCCTCAAGGAGTGGTGAGATGTGATCCGTGAATACCTCTGTTCCCGGTACCTCCTTTGGCGGCTGGAGGGGGAGGTCCAGCATCCGGGAGGCCTTCCGGTTATAGGCACGGATATATCCCTCGCGGTCCACGACAACGATCCCGTCAGCGGTGGATTCGAATGTTGCCTTCCGGAGGGAATTTGCCTGGCGGAGCTCGGTGGTCCGCTCGTTAACCAGCATCTCAAGGTGATCCTTGTGTTCGCGGAGTTCCCGTTCGGCCTGCTTCTTGCGGTCGATGGACCAGATGATGGACCCGAGCAGGACCGTACCCACGCAGCTGATTGCAATGAACGGGATTATGATAAGGAGACCTGACAGGTCAAACGGTGCACCGGGATTGGGTTGCATCATGGATGAGAAGGCAAAGACGACAATCTCGATGAGCGCAATGCCGGCCCCGAGGAGGAGGAGCCGGGTACTGACCCGTTCAGGTAACCGGATCCATGACTGGCCGGAGTAAAAGAGCGTTCCCAGAAGGATCCCGCTCATGATGGTCAGGATATCCGATGTTGCCAGCGATCCGCCCGATGTGGCACTCGCGGCAAGGAGAACGCTGGCAACAAATACTGCGGACACCGGTCCTCCGACGACCGCTGAGAGCGGAACCAGGATGAAATTGAACCCGATGACCGAGCCTCCCGAGTCCTGCCAGAGTGCCGGGATGCTGATAACCGCGGTCACCCCAAAGACGAGCGCGACAGAGAACGAGTAGGCGAGCTGCGACCGGGAACGGATCGAATCCGGGATGAAATAGTAGAGGAGGATCAGGGCTGCTATGATCGCAAAGTTCTGGACCATGCTCCGCAGAAGGTCCAGTGATAACAATGGCAGTTCGATCATCGACTCGTTTCCTCTGCTGTGATCCCATGCCCGGATGCCTTACCGGGATCTGTTCGTCTGCGCGTCGTGGGCCATCCCCGGCGATCCGGGGAGACCCGAATAGCAGTGAATCAGCATGACCCTATAAAAAATGATCTCACCCCTGGAGTGCAGGTATTCCCGTTTGGGGTGTTTTATTAGTACGGCTGCGTACACTTCGTACAGAAATTACAGGGCTGGTGTGTTCATGGAACCCTATCCGATCCTTCTTGGCGGGGAGAAGAAAGAGACACAAGAGATCATCCAGGTCCGGTTCCCCTATACGGGCGAACTCTATTGCACGGTCTGCCAGGCCACGAACAATGACCTGAAAACAGCGGTGACGCGTGCGGTTGCAGGGTTCGGGAAGACGAAGCATCTCTCCACCCACGCCAGGGCTGAGATCCTCTCCAATCTCGCAGACGAGATCCACCGACGGGCAGCAGAACTTGTCGATGTCATGATCATGGAGGGGGGCAAGACCCGGAAGTTCGCCACTACCGAGGTTGCCCGGGCCGAAGTGACCGTCAGGACCTCAGCGGAAGAAGTCAAACG
>JBAYMI010000375.1:0-2678 GCA_041663625.1 Methanoregula sp. | reverse complement strand
CGGGCAAGCCGGGTCACTTCGTACCCACCTTTCACTTCCGAGGGGATGTTGACATTGATCACGTCCGCCCCGGGGCAGAAGCCTTTGGACAGCACGCGGGAGACCACATCGCGCACGATCTTCTTTGCCTCGCCAAAACTCTGACTGTATGTTCGGGGGTCATCGAACTTGTCGCCCTGGTCCTCGACCTGGAGCGAGAAGGCGATAGCGTTCGTTCCCTGATTGGATGCTTCGAGTGCGGCACCGACCGTTCCCGAGGTCATGATAGACTCAAACGAGAGATTCTCCCCGATGTTGATCCCGCTTACCACAAGAACGGGATTGAGTTTAAGGGCATAGAGCCCGATGATCACGGAGTCCGTGGGCTTGCCGGCAACAGACCATGCTTCTTCGCCATTGATGATCACCTTGTTTGCCCGTAACGGCTCGAAGATAGAGATGGACCTGCCGACAGCACTCTGCTGGGTAGCGGGTGCCACGACGGTCACATCCGCTATGGGTGTGAGTGCTTCGTATGCGGCCCAGAGCCCAATGGAACTCACGCCGTCATCATTGGTCAACAGGATTGATGGCTTCATGTGCATTGTTTTCTTGCTGGCATTGCACAAATACCTCTCCGATCGGATAGGGTAATTTTATTGCAGCGCAAAAAGAAAATGGATGAAAGTTCTTCTCGCCGAATATACTGTTGCGCACCTCCCCCTCCTTGCCCACGAGGGGGCTGGCATGCTTTCCGTGCTCCGATCCAGTTTCGAACGCTGCGGATACGAGGTCGTGCTACCCGGCCCCGGCGATTTTGGCGACGAGATCGCGCGTCTTGCCCCGGACTGCGATATGGGCCTCGTTATTTCGCCGGATCACCTGCTCTCAAAGTATACTTTTCTCGTAGAACAGGCCACGCATAACCTTGGCTGCGGGTTCATGACCATTGCACTCTGTGCCAACAAGGTGCGGAGCGGAAAGATCCTCCGCGAGAATGGTGTGCCGGTTCCCGGCGAGGCCGGTACCGGGGCGCAGGTCATCAAGCCTGTGAAGGGCTGCGGTTCGCAGGGAGTCCGGCTCTCCGATGGCAAACCTGGCAAGGATGAGTTTGCGCAGCAGTATATCAAAGGCGAAAATTATTCGGTGAGTCTCATCCCGAACCGGGTGATCGGGGACGCATGCGCCTATTACTCCGGGAAACCCCCGGTTTTCCTTGCTGTAAACCGGCAGGAGATCGAACTCGGATCGGACGGCACGTTCCGGTATCTTGGCGGCGAGTCCCCGGTCCACCCGGCACGGGAAGAAGAGATCATCGCAACAGCAAAGAAGGCGGTCGAAGTTCTTGGATGCCAGGGTTATTGCGGCGTTGACGTGGTAGTTGCCGATAAGGTGTATGTTGTTGATGTCAACCCGCGGATCACGACGAGTCTCGTGGGTATTGCAGCCTGTATGCAGGAGGAGATCGCAACATTGCTCGTGGAGGCATCGAAAGGCAATGGTCCGGCAACGGTTCATCTCACCGGGCATGCCCGGTTCGATACCAACGGGAAGGTCACCCGGGTATGATCGGCATCGATGTCGGCGGGGCTAACCTGAAGGTAGTGGACAGGAACGGGGTCCATATCCATTATTGCCCGCTGTGGGAAAATGCACCGATCACGTCCCTGCTCGAACAGCACATAACCGGCATGGATGAAATGGCAGCGGTTGTCATGAGCGGGGAACTTGCAGACTGTTTTGAGAACAAGGTACAGGGCATCACCTTTATCGTGGCTGCAGTCCGCAGGGCGTTTCCCAAAGCCCGGTTTTATGGCATAGATGGGGAATTCCACAATACTGCCGTGCCGCAGCTGGCTGCTGCCAACTGGCTTGCCTCGGCAGATATCCTTCGGCAGAAGTATCCCCGATCAGTGCTGCTGGATATCGGCAGCACAACCGCGGATATCATCCCCCTTGGGCGGTTCAATGAACTGCTGGGCTTGACCGACCTTGCCCGGCTCCAGAAAGGGTTCCTGCTCTACACGGGGATGTTGCGTACCAACATCGCCACGCATCTTCACTCTGTGGAACTGGACGGGATACGGACGCCCGTGAGCACGGAGTATTTTGCCACGAGTGCCGATGCCCACCTTGTGCTCGGAACTATCTTGCCGGAACAGTACAGCTGCGATACGCCCGATCGCAAGGAGAATACCCGGGAGGCATGCCTGCGAAGGCTTGCCCGGGTGGTCTGTGCCGACCTTGACGAGATCGGTGAAGCGGGGGCTATTGCCATCGCCCGGCAGTTCGAGCAATATCAGTCTGCAATGGTCTGCGATGCGGTACGGAAATGCGCAGATTCCTCTCACGCGGACGGGATTGTCGTGGCAGGTATTGGTGCATCGGTTTTTGCCCGGGAACTCGGGGGTCGTGACCTGACCGCCGAACTTGGGCCTGTAGCCGATGCCCTGCCGGCATTTGCTGTCAGGGAAATTGCGATACGGGACCGTGAATTTTCCCGGTAACTACGGAACCGAAATTATTCAGAACGGGGCGCACCGATGAATGCATGGAAAACAAGTCTCATCGTGCTGGCCGGATCCCTAGCAGCCACTGCACTGATGTGGTATCTAGGGTTGCCGTTCTTCTTTCTTTTCCTCTTCATCCCTATCCTTCTGCTTCATGGGCGGGACCGGACTGTCCGGCGCTGCCCTGTG
>JBAYMI010000374.1:0-2681 GCA_041663625.1 Methanoregula sp. | reverse complement strand
TTCCTGATCGAAGCGATCTGCCTCTCCTGCTTCACCTGCCTGCTCGCAGGCATGATCCTGTACCGAAACGAAAGCCGTGCAAAAAAGCCGGTCACGATCCGGCATGCATTTGCCGGGGTCAATGCCTATGCCGGTACGCTGGCACCATTGTCCATCAGTATGGCTTTCGTGGCTACGCTCGTGTTTGAGCTGATATCCCAGAGCCAGCTCATCGGCGGATTCCTGCACACGATTGATATGGCCCTGTTCCACCTGCCCTATGCATATTATGTATCCAACGGGGTCACTTCCATGTATCATTTCTCATTCAGGATCATGATCATCAACATTGTCCTGTTCCTGCTGGCTCTCTATGTCGTGCCGGGCATCGTACTGGAGAGTAAAAGGCTGCTCCCGGCTCTTGCCGGGTCCGTTACCCTCATGAAGAATACCTGGCGCGAACTGCTGGGCTGCATCCTCGTCTTAGGGGCGATCCTCCTTATGGTCGCTGCCGTTGCGCTCCTGATCGGGCAGTCGCCCCTGCTGCTCAACCATGACTACGACTTCTTCCTCCAGGTCTCCCGCGGGCAGATCCTGATGACGGTTGCCTGTTACGGGTTCCTCCTTGCCTGCGGAATCCTGATGGCCATCGGTTCGACGGTTCTGGGGATTGCCATCACGGATCTGTATTCATACGAAAAGACGAATTCGACCACTCCGGCACAGGAAAACACCTCCCCCGCAGTTGCAGAGCCCGCCCGATGATCCGGGTCTCGGAAGTAATCCGGGGCTGGCTCGGGTTGTGCCCTGACCGCCATGCAGTCCGGAACAGGAACCTGGTGCATCTCCGGGAGATGTACTCCTCTATCCCCACGGGAGACACCGTTTATGTCAACAACGATCTCCATGCTGAATATGGAAAAGGCCGGCTTTCACGGTGGTTTTACATCGGGCTTGCCATCGCAGCCAGCAGCAGCATAGCATTTTTTGTCTTTTTCGCCATGACGTTCTCTTTTCGTAATGCCGGCGCCCTGTTCAGCGGCCTCGTCGTCATGGTGGCAATGGTCATGTTCTACCGGGACATGAAGAAGGCCACCCTGGAGATCACTCCTGAAGCCCTCATTATCCACAGGCCACTCCACAAGACGGTGGTTATCCGGAGGGACATCATCACCATGGCGGAGATACGGCAGAATCCCGTGCCCTACCCGCTCCGGTACCAGAAGGCGATGTGGTTATTCATAATGCCCGTCCTGTCCGCCAGCATCCTTATCTTACAATATTCAGATTTGATATCAGGAGAGATCGCCTTCTCACGGTTCTTCCTGGATCTCGTCTATTTCATCAGCCTTGTCCTCTTCTTCATTGTGTTCTACAATCATATCCGCATACGTTCAGAGTACGCTGAAAATGTCCTCATCACAACAACCACGAACGAGAAGGCCGTGATCTATACGAAGAATCCGGGTGAGATTTCCCGGCTGCTGGAGAAGACACCATGACATTATCCCTGGAGGATCTCAGGAAAAAAGTTGATTTGTGCCGACAGGGAGAACCGTCCCGGAAAACTCCGGTCTTTACCGGCACAGCGGAGCCATGCCAGGTCCCCTCCCCTACCGCTGTCACTGCCGGGCCCCGTCCGGTCTACCAGGAGAACTTCCTCCTTGTTCTCCTGCTGGTGGCCGGCCTGTTCTGCCTTGTTGATCTCAAGATGCTCGCTCTTGCCGGGATCTTTTCAGCACTGCTCGTCTACTACGATGCCGGGACACTCCATGCCGGGGAAAAGTCCGGGAAGGAATTGCTCTTTGGCAACATTGTTACATGGCGGCCGCTAACCTGGGCGGCCTGTGTGCTCGTCATCCCGCTCATCTTTCTCGCGATTTACACGTTCTCCCGGAGAGAGATCTTTGACGCAAACAACTGAACCGGAACGATCTCAAGCAATTCAGAGAAGAAATGTATCAGGTCGGTCGCCGTATCGGAAGTGCGTGAGAATGATGGACCCCAGGTACCGGATTTTCATTGTCGGTGTATTGATCTTCGCCGCAATATCCGCAGGGTGCATAGATGCTGATCCTTCAGTTTCACCGGGGGCATCGTCGCCAGCGCCTGCAGTACCATTCACACCGGCAGTTCCGGAAACCACAACCCCGCAGCCAGCCCCAACCACCGCGATTACGGTCAATGCAACACCTGCACCGGCAAAGGTGAAGGTCTTTGGCACGTACCGCTGGGCAGAATACCGGGAGAATAATACGGTGACCATGCCTCCCAATCCCCGCTACCAGTGGGAGTCTGTTGTGAAGACGGAACGGTCGGCTGGCAGTTACCAGGGCATTCCGGCATTCCGCTATACAATTACATCCACGGGCGATTATTCAGAATGCTGTACCGATAATATCGTTTCTCATACCAAGAACGGGCACATTTTCGTCACCGAAATGTATTACGGTGCCACCTCCGGCACGTACCTCGGCGGATCGATGATCGAGACGATCAAAGGGGAGGCGAAACCTGCCGTGGACCTTCCTGCGGATAGCAATACGCAGCATCCTGAGGACAGCCCAAGTGGGTGGACGGGGATCACGCCATTGGGAGATCTGAACATCACCCTTACCGATCAGGGAACCGAGTCCGTAACCGTCCCGGCCGGGACATTCACGAATGCCCGGAAATATACCGGCTCATTCCGCGACGGGACA
>JBAYMI010000373.1:0-2688 GCA_041663625.1 Methanoregula sp. | reverse complement strand
ATGCCGTTGTGCATAACCCTGACTTCATGATCGACAGGTTAACGGAGATCAAAAAGGGAATGGCACAGGTACAAGTGGGGAAATGAAAGTGATTATTCCCTATCGTATCGCTTGTGGGCCTTTTGTATTGGCATGAAATGCGTTATATAGACACTATCCTCTTTAATCCCATAATACACCGTGAAGGTATGCGCTATATGCATTCTCCAACGGTTTTCTGAAATATTCTCCACATCGCGGGCCGTGAATGGGTTTTCCAGTTGGTTTAAGTGTTGATAGACGATCCGCTGCGTTTTATCCGGTAACGCATTTATCACACGGAGGATGCGGGGATCAATCTTCAGATCCATTGGCTAGCCCCTTAACAGCCCTCTGATATTTCGGAACGTCTTTTAAGTCCACAAATTCACCGTTCTCTATCATATCGTCCATTTCCGAGAGTATCTTTTTTAATTTCAGGTCGTCTACCATCCGACCCACTACATCGTCAAACGATTCCCCCGGTTCTCTCATGCCGTTAACATCCTGCCAGTGCTTCGGGGAGAGATAGACCCTTACCTTATCCTTTGTTTCTGACATATGGATAAAAGGGTTATTTATCCTAAAAAACCTTTCTCTGACAATGATCGGCGATTTATAGAATTATTTTCTGAATAATTTTAATCAGATCAATTATATTTTTTATACGTCCCATCGGGGTAAATTATCATTTTCATGTCAGCATCATTAAACGGGCCGCCGGCAGCGTGATTCCCAGTACACTTCTCTAATTTTTGCGACTCATAACGGAGAACCAAAATCTCCAGACCACAATCTGATCTCCTGACAAGAAATTAAAACGGGGTCAGACCCTTGGCCGTTCTTGCCGGCAGGAGGTCACATGAACTTCTTGAGTTGGATTGCTAATTCCCAACTCGGTAGAAAATTAACGAAGTACTGATCCCCATGACCTCCCTTTTTTTTAAGAAGATCGCTGCCATTGTGATCCTCTTAATCATCCTGATCGCCGTGTGCGCTTATGCGCTCACCATTCCGACCGCGCCGCAACAGTCCATCCCCGAGAGATGGGTGGAAGAGATGCGCGATCAGCCATAAACCCCCTTTTTTTAATGAGAGTTGAACAAGTTTAGCTAAGCACCCCCTCGGCGTAATCAAGGGTAGTTCTCTTTTTTATCAGTTTTACTTGCATAAAAATCTGCGAATTCGGTTTAGAGGGCTTATTAATGCAAATAAAACCCAGATTTTTGTGTAATTTTAATTTTCCACAATTCAAAATCCCTAAATATAACCTGTTCTTAGTATAACATATCTGTGGGCGCCCCGTACCGCTGTCACACACGGTATTTAGATGACCTGCCCCCAAAGGTGAAGGCCATGTTCCGGATAAAAAAGAACAAACCGAAGATCTCAGCGGACGTCAAATCATTCCGTACGGTACGGCGCCTCAACATGAACCGCACCTACACGTCATTAAAGATCGGGGTTGCATCCGGGTACATCCTGCTCGGGCTGATGTCGGCATCCTCTTCCATGTTCGGCATCGTTGTTGGTACGCTGCTCCGGTTGGCCGGCTACTGACCGGCCCGAAACTTTTTTTGCATGGCAGCCTTTCAACAAAAAAAATTCTCGTGTACCCGGCCATCAGCCGCTTCATCGTCATCCTGCCGGTTTTTTCTTAAAAAAAGGCAGATACCCAGGCACCACTCCATTATGGGAAGCGCCGGAAAAATGTTAAAAGAACATCAGGACGCCAAGCATCCCGTGGATAACCGCACACGCGATGGAGAACACGGCAAGCCGGGGATGCCAGACAAACGGGATCGTGTGGACGCCGCGCCGGTTCAGGACGGCTATGGACGCGGTACACAGGAAACCCGCGAGCGTCAGGATCCCCAGGTACATGATAAGCGGTTTCCCGAATATCGGATAAAAAGAGATTTCCTGCAGCATCACTGCGTCACGATGACCGTGCCCGTCATCTCAGGGTGTATGCCGCAGGAGTAGGGGTAGGTCCCGGCCTCATAGAATTTCACGGAGAATCCTTCGCTGTTCCGGAGTATACCAGATGGATTGATCTTCGAATCCTTCGAGAACACAACCGAGTGCACGACGCTGTCCCTGTTGACCCACCGCACGATCGAACCGGCCTTCACCGTGATCTCGGCAGGATCATAGGCCATGTTCTTAATGTTTATCGTGTTGTCCGAAACCAAAGCGGCCGTTGTAGGCACCGTTGTCGCAAGTGCATAGGTATAGGTAGTCGAAACCTGTGCCGGATTATTTGTTGTGGTGGCAGCGGCCGGCTGGCCCTGCTGCGCAGTCTGGGTGCATCCTGCTATGAGCAGGAGAAAAATGAGTGCCGTACAGAGCAGAAGAATACGTTTCATTAAGGGAACCCTCATCATTGTTGCTGTAGGGATATGTACCGCGATGATCGTTTAAACCTGATCCGAACGGGAATGAGATCGGTACGCCCAACCGGGAGGCGGGCACTCACTTCCCGGCATCCGTTTCTGTCGTACCCGGCTCTGCATCCGGCATGAGAACGACCGGTACCTGCGCGAGGGTCTGCATAAACTCATCGGTATGGTAATAATCCGCAAGCACCATTGCCTGGAAATCCGGGGCCGGGAGCGCTGCGGCAAACTTCCAGGACACCGGGGGCGGGAGCGGGAGGTACCGTGCGAT
>JBAYMI010000372.1:0-2697 GCA_041663625.1 Methanoregula sp. | reverse complement strand
CAATGCGCGACATTCCCCGTCATCTCTTCATCCCTCCGCCGTATAACACGTCAGCATACGAGGACGCCCCGCTCCCCATAGGGAACGGCCAGACGATCTCACAACCCTATATCGTGGCTCTCATGATTGAACTGCTTGAAACCCACCCCGGAGATCGTGTCCTCGAGATCGGTGCCGGAAGCGGTTATCAGGCTGCGATCCTCTCGATGCTCGTGCAGCACGTAACAACAATCGAACGTATTCCAGCCGTAGCGGACCTGGCAAGGGCAAACCTCGCAGAACTTGGATTTAACAATGTCAGCGTCATTGTCGGCGACGGGACACAGGGATACCCGGAAGATGCACCCTATGATGGAATCATGATTACCGCAGCAACACCGGAAATTCCCCAACCCCTCATCGATCAACTTGCAGATGGGGGAAGGCTTGTCGCACCAGTGGGAGGTCGGGAAATACAGGAACTGATCACACTTGCCAGAAAAGGAGATAGCATGGAACGTTCCTCGCACGGGGGAGTCCGCTTTGTCCCCTTGATTGGTGAGTTCGGCTGGGGGAACACCTGATGACGATTATTGATATTACCCGTCCTCTTGCTGGCAATTCTCTTGCCTATCCCGGAGATACGGCCCCGCATTTTATCCAGAGCGATGCAGGCCTGTACCTGGTCTCCGATATCCGGATGAGCAGCCATTCCGGCACGCACATTGATGCACCAGTCCATTACCTGAAGACGGGTCTGACCGTTGATGAACTCCCCCTCTCCTACCTGATCGGGCCCTGCCGCGTGCTCGACGTATCCGGTGCCGGTCCACTCATCGATGCTTCATGGATCAAAGACAGAACAAACGGAGTCACACGTATCCTGTTAAAGACGGTATTTTCCACGTGTACTTCGTTCAGCGAGGAGTATCCCTCGCTGACTCTCGATGCAGCAAAGTATCTGACATCGACCGGGACGCTCTGTGTCGGCATTGATTCCTTCTCAATAGAGAAATTTGACTGCGATGGATCGGTGCACCGCGAATTACTCGGTCATGGCTGTCTCATCATCGAACTGCTCGATCTCTCGCATGTCCCGGAGGGGGATTACACAATTTTTGCACTCCCGCTTCGTCTCGCAGGTCTGGACGGGGCTCCGGCCCGGGTTATTCTGGTAACCAATGATGGAGGAAAATGATGGATATTGTTATCGAATCCGTAAAAAAGATCGAGGGACTTGTCGAAAACAGCGGTTGTACCGATGCCGGTGTCGTACTTGATGTCGATCCCGACGAAGAAATCTGCCAGTTCGAGAAAGGTGCATCCATGTCGGCCACATTCGGGGGGAGGAGTGCAGATTTTACAACGTACGATCCCATCCGGGTACCAACAAAGATCTCCTTCATGTTTGGAGCGCCACTGGACACGCTCCCAACCAGAGGCGCCGCGACTGCGATCATCAATGTCGTACTGGGCTTCCTCTGCATGTCCCGGGTGCTGCATGCCTGTCAGGAATCCTGCCACGCATCCTGCCGTGAGCGAATCCACCAGGAGCTTGACGCTAATAGACTCTTCTGTATCGGATCTCCGGGAAAACGGGAACTGGATTTTTCCCGCAGCCTTACCAGTGATCCATCGGAGGCGGATATCATTCTCATCAACGGAGGGGGGATCATTGCACAGGGGACTGGTGAGATTATCGAGACATATAAAAATACCAAGAGGATCATCTGCATTGGTCCTTCAACTGCCGGGATCGCCAGACTTTACGAGATCGAGCACTGGTGCCCGTTCGGAAGAAGCAGCCGGGACTGATACCCACGCATTTCAAGCGTACCACAGGCAAGTAAACTCTTTTTAATATACACCCCCTACGATAGTACTATGCTTTTCGGATCGTCCGGGATACGAAGAAAATTTGATCAGACGCTTATCGATACGGCACTTAAAATCGGGAACGTGCTTGCTTCCGGAGGATCTGACGTTCTGGTCGGGACGGACACCCGTACTACCAGTGGCCTTCTCTCGCATCTGGTTGTTTCCGGCATCCTGAGCAATGGAGGGACGGCATCCCTTGCGGGGATCGTCCCGACACCTACGGTCGCTTTCAATACCCGCCATGCGAGGGCAGGGTGCATGATCACCGCCTCGCATAACCCTGAAGAGTACAATGGACTCAAACTCTTCAATCCCGACGGGTCCTCGTTTACCCGGGCACAGCAACAGGAAACTGAAGAACAGCTCAATGGTCTGAACTACACCGACTGGCGACACATGGGAGGCGAATCCACCATCGATGCGCTAACACCGCATAAGGACGCGATTTTAAAGAACGTCCATATCGACCGGGAAATCTCTGTCATCATCGATTGCGGCAACGGGGCTGGATGCATGCTGACACCGACTCTCCTGTCCAGTGCAGGAATCAGAACAACAACGATCAACTGCAATCCCTCAGGGCACTTTGCCCGGCCATCAGAACCGTTACCGGAATACCTCGGGCATGTTGGTGAGATGGTGAAAAAAACCGGTGCCGAATGCGCCGTGGTTCATGACGGGGATGCCGATCGCATGATGGCCTTTGACAAACGGGGGAGATATATCGATGGCGACCACCTTCTCATGCTCTTCGCAAAATACCTGGGTGCCAAACATGTTGTCACCACCAGCGATGCATCCATGATCATCGATGAGATTGCAGATGTTCACCGGACTCCT
>JBAYMI010000371.1:0-2699 GCA_041663625.1 Methanoregula sp. | reverse complement strand
TTCTTCATTGACCGGTGCAGTTCTACCTCGATCCGGGACATCAACCTCGCGATCTGGCGCAGGTGATGGAGGTAGGAGGATGCGTTGCGGTAGAAGATCTGGAAGAGGAACCGGGTCTTCTTGACCGTGTGGAAGTGCCGGACCTTGCCCGCTATGAATTCATCAAGAATCGGCGTCTGGCGGTTGCATACCGTGACTATCAGGTTCTCTGAGATGATGATTCCGAGCGGCAGCGTCGTGAGGGTCCGGATCCCCTCTGTCTCGGTGACCATCGGGACGTCGAGCACGATGAGGACCACGCCCTCCTCGGCATCGATGCGCGGCCGCTCCTCCTCATCGAGTGCAGCGCGGAGGAACTCCAGCGGGAGAGAACAGGACTCGGCAATCTGTGCCAGTTCCGTATCGGTCGGGCTGGTCATGCGGATCCATGAACCGTTGGTCGGGGCATCGATGATATCGATGACTGTGGGATCGGTGTCTTTCCTTGACCGGTAAATCTGTATCATGTCCTCCACGTCCTGACGGTACCCGCAGTTACCGCTGTGATAAGCTAAGGTATCCGGTATCCTTTATAAGCCTGCGTAACCGTCCGGGAAAACACAAAAAAAGGAGGAAGAATCACTGCTCTTTCCAGATCATCCAGATCGCAGCGAGCATAGAGAGGCATGCGATAAGGAGCACCAGCGCGTGCCATTCGGCAGATACCTCCAGCGCGAAGATGCGTGAGATGTCAAAGAGCACAAAGAGAGCAAACGTGATGGCGATGAACCCGCCCCAGAGTTTCTTCTTCTTCCACGCGATCAGGCATGCCCCCAGAGTGATCACGACTTCGATGAGGGTTGCAGCAAGCTGGATTGTACCTGAAATATCCATGAACGATTGTATCCCGTCCCGGCAGATAAATAGTGTGTCAGGGAAACATCAGCGGCGGCAGATCCCGCCACCCCGCTTTGCGAAATACCGCTGGTGCTCCTTCTCGGCCGGGTAGAACGGGCCGGCCGGCTGGATGAGCGTGACTATCTTGCCAAACCCGAAACGCCCGGAGGTCTCGATATCGGCTTTTGATTTCCGTGCGATCGCTCTCTGCTCCGGTGTATGGTAGAAGATCACTGACCGGTAGTTCGGCCCGATGTCCGGGCCCTGTCGGTTGAGCTGCGTGGGATCATGGACAGACCAGAATATGTCGAGGAGCTGCGCATAGGTGATCGCTGCGGGGTCATACGTGACCTGCACCACTTCCGCGTGCCCGGTCCCGCCCGTGCAGACCTGTTCATAACCGGGGTCTCTGACAAATCCCCCCATGTATCCCGCCGCAGTACCGACAACCCCGTCCACAGTACGGAATGCCTCCTCAACCCCCCAGAAACAACCGGCACCAAATGTGGCGAGCCCGGTCGTCTGATCCGTTCCTGTCATGCCGTTTCTCCTGATCACTCTTGGCTTGCGGGGAAAATAAGCCTCTGCCCATGAACGCGGGCTGCCATAGTGAGGTTTTATGCCTGCAAGGGCACACTCCTGTACATGAAACAGTTGTTCCGCCCGAAACAGGGTCGTATGATCGGGGGAGTCTGTGCCGGTATCGGAGAATACTATGATACCGACCCCACCGTCATCCGCCTGGTCTGGGTTGCGCTCACGCTCCTCTCCCTGGGAACCGGTCTCCTCGTTTACCTCGTCGCATGGGTCCTCATCCCTGAAGAACCCGGTGGGGAAACACCATAATTCATCAGCCATCAGAACAATACTATCCGGCAGGACACAATGAAGATCCTATTTGTTGTCTGTGGCGAAGGACTCGGGCATGCCTCCCGCTGTCTCCATCTCGGGCACTACATGCAGCAGCAGGGGCATACGATCCATTTTGCCGGGTATGGCAAGTCGTATGATTTCATGGACCAGCACGGGTGCTCGGCCCTGTTCCGGATCCACAGGGAGGTCTGCCTTGAGGGGACGGGGGGGTTCTTCAGCCTGAACAAGACCCTCTGGAACTCAAAGACCATTTTCTTTAACCTCATGCGGTCGGGTCTGGATGTCAAGAAACTTGCCCGGAAGAACCGCTATGACTGTGTTGTCTGCGACACGATGTACGCCGGTGTCATCGGCGCACGGCTGGCACGCGTTCCGGTGGTTTTCATCACCAACCAGACCCATTTCAACGGGCCAAACGGCACGACAAACATTGTCTGGAAGATCTTAAACGTCCTCATCCGCCGCTACCTGCGCTTTGCCCGCAAGGTAATCATCCCCGATTACCCGTCGCCCGATACCGTCAGCGAATACAATATCCATTTCCCCCCGCGTGAGAATGACCGGTACTGCCTCACCGGCCCGTTAAACCGTTTCGACCCGGAACGGTACACGTTTGAGAATCGGACCATCTTCACCAGTTTTGGCGGGGAACCCTACAAACTCCCGATGTACCAGATGCTCAAGGGGATTGCCGACCGGAGAAAAGATCTGATCTTCGATGTCTTCTATACCGGTCCGGCGCTGCCGGAGTCGTCGGACAATTACCACTCCCACGGGTACGTTCGCAACCTCTACGAGCATCTTGCCGTGGCACGGATAGCCATCGTGCACGGGGGACTGACCACCCTGCACGAGGCGCTGGTCTTTGAGAAACCGATCCTGCTCATCATGGACCCGGGGCATCCCGAACAACAGAACAATGCCAGGAAGATCGAGAGCATGGGGGCAGG
>JBAYMI010000370.1:0-2709 GCA_041663625.1 Methanoregula sp. | reverse complement strand
GTCACGGCCAGCGGGTGTATTCCCGGGAGCAATACCCCGGTGATACCTGCAAGGAATGCAATGATCAGGGAGATGAACAGTTCCGGGGTGTTGTTCACAACGAGGCCGCTCCGGGAGGCCAGGAGTTCAACGCCAAATGCCACGAGGCCCAGGACTCCCCCGAAAAACACATCCAGCCAGGAGATGCCCAGGATCACCCCGAAACCCACCCCTGCGAGGAAGAACGCAGCCGCCTTCTGGTAATTACCATAGATGGCCGGGGCATGTTCGATCTCCTTCAGTCCCACGACTCCATCGGCAGGACTGATCCGGCCGGCTTCCACCTCAACGATCAGGTCCCGCACCTTTCCGAACCGGGTCATATCATAGCTCGTTCCCCGTGTTGTTGCAATGTGGATGGTCTGGTGGTGCAGGTCATCCTTCCAGAGGGCGATGATCATGGTATTGGGTACCGCAAGGATCTCCCCTTTGAGCCCCAGTGCGTTGATGATATGCCGGATGGTTTTATCCGTATCATGGGTATGGCCGCCGTACTGGTCGATTGCTCTGCTCAGTGCCGTAATGAACCGGACAGAATCGTCAAAATGCTGCGTATCATTGAGAGGATTCATTTCATTGCCGGAGCCCGTGTCAGTTATAGCCATACCGTATCCGTTGTCATGGTGGCGAGGTCCCCGATTGCCTTACCGTCCAGTACGATTCAACATAATACTCAGCTGATCCCATATCAGTCTGTCTTATCCGGATAATTGACCTCCACACCAACATCAGGATATCTATCGGGCATCGGTAGTACTGTCCCTGACCTGTGAATCCCGTGAGAATAAAGTCCTTGCAAATTGCCCCGTTTTCCAATCGGAGCCCAATTTGAAAAACAGGTTTTCTGATAGTCGCATTTTTTTGCGGATTATAGAGTACTGGTTTTGAACGAAGACTGCTTGAGTGTTATTTTGCTCATAGGGGGGTATTTCAGCCTCTAAAAAACGTCTAATTGTTGCCTTTTGGATGAGCGACTACTGCCAAAACGGCAGTAGGAGCTTGAGAATGCCGCATCTCATCAGAGATGTGGCAGAGGAAGTCTTGAAAGACGTCCTCTTGTCGAGAATGCTTCAGAGTCATCAGATCTGAAGCAGGAGAAGGATGCCATCCTTCTCCAGAACGAAGTTCTTCGAAGGAAGGCAGGATGCCTTTTTCGAAATGCTAAAGTTCATCAGATCTGAAGCACGAGAAGGATCCATCAGGATCCTTCGAATCAACGATGAGCTGAGATCCTGTGGAAAAGGCTGGCCGAGAAACGGGGAGCCCCATTAGAAGCGTCCTCCCCTCTCAGTCTTTTAATGTCGGGAATAAAAAAAAGGAATTTTGTTCTCGCTGTTTTCAGCTCGTGACATAGCGCTCGTAAGGATCACCGGTATCTATCCGGAAGGTATTCCCGATACTCTCGTGCAGCAGACCGCGTTTCTTGAGGTGTTCATGGGTCGTGAAATAGGACATCAGCACGCCGCGGAAGTCATGGAACGCGTCCCGGTCCAGCGCTCCGGCATCCACATCGTACAGCCACATACTGCCCTCTGCAAACAGGGTGGGTTCCTTGCCCGGATACAAGCCCTGGAGCCCGGTGATGTAATCTTTTGTGATGACAAGGGTTGTATCAACGCCGCAGGTTACATTAAACTGCACTTCGACCTGGTCAAGGGAGTCTGATACATACACCTTTTGGAAGTTCCTGTCTTCAGACGCGCCAATCCCATTGAGCTTCACATCAGAGGGACCCCCAATAATTTTCAGAATGCAAAAACTCCAGTAGCCCGGGTGGTCTCCCGTTCCGGCGGCCGCCACCGGCACGCAGAGCATTCCAAGGAGCAATAGTCCAAGGACGCACAGGCTTGTATTTCTTATCATGCGAATGTTCCACCTCCTGTCGGCAGTCTGCCGCGTTTTCGCGATCCCGCCCGGTTATCAGGGCCTAAAATCAGCGGATTTTCCCGCGGGGACACCTACGTTCTTTTTGCGGGTACAATAATAGGCTTTGAGTTAACTGAAAATTTTTTTGCGGTGATCGGGAAGGCCGGAGAACCGACAGGGGGTTGGGTCAATGGGTCTGAACGTAGGAACATTGATTCTAGTAACATCATTTTGAATATCATAAAATATATTTCAACATCTTTAACGCGGTTGAGATCAACACTCAATTAATGGCAGTCCCTGAATCGATCCAGCCTCTTGTTGAACGGTACACGTATCATCGTGAGGCCTACCTTCGCGGTCAGGAGAAATACAATGAATCACAGCTCCGCCAGGATTTCACCGATCCGTTCTTCCATGCACTCGGCTGGGATGTGAACAACAACAAGGGACATTCGGAAGCCTATCGTGAGGTGCTGCACGAAGAGCCGGTCCAAATGCAGGACGCCTCCCTCGATCACGAGAAAGAGCTGCTGGCCCGACAGGTTGAGGCAACGGATGCTTCCATTGATAAACTGGTGTACGAGCTCTATGATCTGACACCGGACGAGATACAGATCGTTGAAGGAAAATAATCTCATTAACCGACTCCCCCCCCATCACAACTTTTGCGCACATCAATTCCCATTCCCTGCGCCCCGGTTATCTATACCCGCCTCACGCCATCTCCGGTACCCCATCCACCCACCGTTCAGCCTTCCTCCGGATCTCGTCGTCCTCATATGACGCCACGGTGACCCGGTC
>JBAYMI010000369.1:0-2712 GCA_041663625.1 Methanoregula sp. | reverse complement strand
GCCATGCTGGAACTGACCCAGATCACCTCCCTCATCGCCATCGTCTTCCTGCTCTGGAGTGCAAATATCTGGATCTGCGGCCTCCAGCAGGCCCGGAAACTGTCGCCGCGGGATGCCGCGCTCTGCGTGGGTATCCCGGTGATTGCCTATATCCTCTATATCATCTATACCCTCGGAGTTTCATAAATGAAAATTAACCGCATATACAAGGGATTCTGCCTTATTCTGCTTATCAGCGCTCTCCTCTGCACGGGCGTGACTGCATACTCATCGCCAGAAGCCATCGTTGCCGCAAGCAAGGTCTATATCTCCAGTGTTACATCCGATCCCGGCACATTTTTTACCGGGGATACCGGAACCATCACGTTCTCTGTCGCGAACGCTAACACTAACGACAGCTCCGTTGTGAGCCACGTCACCCTGGGCGGGAATGACATACAACTCACCAGCTTACCGTACGACAGTACGACTCACCTTGGCCCGCTCCAGACCCAGAAATTCATCTTTTCTGTTGTCGCTAATGCCAAAGACGGGATTTATTATCCGACGTTCTCCTTAAGTTTCCGTGACGCTGACAACCTCTTCTACCGGCCGATGGTCCAGGTAGAGAACCGGCCCCTTGAACTGACCATCATTGACAAGCCGGATGCCTTCACACAGGGGAAGAAGAAGACTATCAATCTCCAGGTGGCAAATCCCCGGAAAGGGGATGTGCGGAACGTGATACTCGATGTTGCCGGTGACGGCATCACCGCGACACCGTCACGGACATTCATCGGAAACCTGTCAGCGGGGGGAAAAATACCGGTAAATGTCTCCATCACACCGGACAAAGAGACCCCCCTTCACCTTACCCTTACGTATGACAATGGCAACAATCCTCACCTGGTCTCCATGGACATCCCCATTACATTCGGCGTGGACAAGAAACAGGCAGATCCTGTCATGAGCAATGTCAAGGTCACCACCGAGGGGGGCATCTATCACGTAACCGGCGATATCAATAACGCCGGACTCGATACAGCAAATACCGTTACGGTAACCTCCCTTGCCCCTGCCATACCCCAGGACCCTTACAAGACCTATGTTGTCGGGGCCCTCAAGGCCGACGACTTCGGGGGATTCGAGGTCACGTTCGATACGGATGGCAGTACCAGCATACCGATCCAGATGACCTTCAAGGATTCCGATGGTAACCTCTATAATTCAGTCCAGAACGTGACAGTTCCCTCAAACAGCCTTGGCGTCACAACCGCCAGCAACGGCCCGCCGGTCATCCCCGTCCTTGCTGCGCTCGTCCTCATCGCGGCACTTGTTGGCGGATGGTACTTCTACATCAGGAAGAGCAAGAAGTGACACTGCCCATGGATGACCAGCCGGTAATGCTGTTCCGGGACGTGGCCAAAGTATACCCGCTTCCCGCAGGAGATGTCAGGGCACTGGACGCGATCTCGTTCCAGGTTGACCGCGGCGAATTCATCTCCATCATGGGCCCATCAGGGTCGGGCAAGTCCACGCTCCTCAACCTGATGGGGTGTCTCGATATGCCGACCTCGGGGGATATTTACATCAGCGGCACCCACATCGGGGAGATGTCGGATGTGGAGCTGACCACCCTCCGGCGGGACCGGATCGGGTTCATCTTCCAGTACTTCAACCTCTTTCCCCTCTTAAACATCATCGAGAACGTCACGTTCCCGATGATGCTCAAGTCAAAAACAGAGGTGAATCCCGAGCGGGCAAAAGAAGTGCTCCGGGCGGTCCAGCTGGATGAGAAGCTCTTCACCCACACCCCCACCGAGCTCTCCGGGGGCCAGCAGCAGCGGGTTGCTGTTGCCCGGGCGCTCATCAACAACCCGGATATCCTCCTCTGCGACGAACCCACCGGCAACCTGGACACAAAGACCGGCGCCGGCATCATGGAGCTGATGACCGATCTCAACCGGAAGGGCACAACGGTCATTATCGTTACCCATGATCCGACCATTGCAGAATACACCAACCGGACGATACGGATCGTGGACGGGAGAATCGCCCAATGAGTTCGATCTTCTGGGAGATTGCCAAGCGCAATATCCGGCTGCACTTTCTCCGGTCAACCCTCGCGATGCTCGGGATCGTGATAGGTGTCGTGGCCATCGCGTCGATGGGGATCCTCGGGAACAGCCTTGTCGCAACCGTCTCCGACAGTCTCTCCTCAGTAGGAGACAGTGTCATCGTATCCCCCTACACCGGTGGCGGCGGCTTTGGGGGAGGCGGAAGTTCCGCAAACATGAAACTCACGGACCAGCAGTTCCAGCAGATCAAACGGGTTGTTGCTCCCAGCATAGCGATACCGGTGCTCCAGACCTCGGATCGTATGAAAGTGGGGGTTGGGAGCGATGATATCTTTGCAACCGTCTATGGTATCGATCCCCAGTATAACCCGGATCTCGGCCTGGAACTGACCGCGGGGGGTTTCAACAATGCCAATTCCGGGTGCCTTGTCGGATCGGAGTTTGCCAAGGACAACAATATCAAAGTCGGATCCCGTATCTCCATGGGTACCGACGGTTCCGAGGGGACGCTCCGTGTCACCGGGATCATCAAGGAACGGGGGATGAGTTTTGATATCAGCACGGACAATGCCATTATTGTCACCGAGAGCTGGTTCGACAGCACGTACAACAGGAATAATGAATACGATGAGGTTGTTGTCAAGGTCAAGAGCGG
>JBAYMI010000368.1:0-2717 GCA_041663625.1 Methanoregula sp. | reverse complement strand
CGAGATGGACACGCTCGGGATGGTGGGTATCGGGGAGGTATACCGGATGTACAAGAGCGGCGAACTCATCTCGGACGATGAGGTTGCGCTCGTCTTCGATCCCGAGACGGGTCTCTCTCTCTCAGAGCCGCTCATTAATATCCGGTTTACGCTCCGCGAGGCGGAACGGCAGGGAATTATCACCCCGCAGGACCATGCAACCCTGCTCTCAACAGCCCGCTCTGTCTTCTACCCGCAGCGGACCTACCCGAAGATCGTCTCATCGGCCGGAGATTCCCTTGATGCACGCACGCAGGAGCGGTTCCTTGCCTGGGTGCAGGACCATGCCGTTGACCAGAAACGGCAGGACGCAATCGGGGCGCTGGAGTATATCAGGGGAATGGTCACGGAAATCCCGGAAGCGGAAAAATAATTGTTTTATCCGAAAGACACTCCAAGGGCTTTGAGATGTACTGGGGGACGGGACGCATCAGGATAACCCCAGACAGGTAATTTGGCACCACCGCAACGGGAGGCTGCCCACGCGGAGGAGGCTGAGGCGTTCTTCACAACCGGGGATTTGGAGACGAAGTCCCCCTCTACGGTTTCTGGGTTATAAAAAATGAAAGAGTTATTCGACTTTCGCCCAGACATACGCGAACCGCTGGAACGCGGTGATATGACCGAAGAACCCGAAGAGGACGAGCATCCAGCCGAGGAGCGAGAGGCCGAGGAAACTTAAGGGGATGAGCATATCGATGATCCCCACGACCAGGATCATGACCAGCCGGTCCGCACGCCCGAGGATACCCCCGTAATACCGCCCGACACCAACCGCCTGCGCCTGGGTCCCGAGATACGAGGACATCAGGACACCAGTGAGGGCAAAGACACCGATCTGCCACGGGACAAGGCCCCCGGCAAAGATACCGGTGATGATGAAGATGTCCGCGTACCGGTCCACCGCGTGGTCGAGGAAATCCCCGCGTTTGGTCTGGTTATTCGTGGCCCGGGCTACCGCCCCGTCCATTGCGTCGCAGAAGGCATTGAGGGCAACGGCAAGGACCGCCCAGAACTCCATCCGCAGGTAGAACAGGATACCGGCCACGGCCGAAGCAATGAGGGCGGCAATAGTGAAGAAATTCGGCGTCAGCCGGCACCGTATCGCCACGGCGACCAGCGGATCGAAATACACCTTCACGTGGGAACGGTACTGGTCGAGGGTCATGGCCCCACCTCAAGGAACGAGGTCCAGTCGATGTGGCCGTAGTCCGCCGGTATCTCTCCCTTGACAAACTGCTCGATCCGGTCGGCGCAATAGGGAGCGTTGCGGCCGGTAGTGTCGAGCTCGAAGATAGTGGCGGGATCGTAATCCTCCACGGTCTCGATGAGGCAGGAGTCGAGGGCCTCGGCCTCCGCGTTCTCCCGGATCTTGGAGGCCCGGTACTTGCGCTGCGCCAGCCGGGCTTTCAGCTCATCGGGGCGGCAGCGGAGGACAATGACCTTGTCGCAGGGAAGCAGGTGGGCAAAGTGCCCCTCGACAAACCCGTCCACCGGGACAAACTCATCGACCCACGTATCGACGTCGATGATCTGCACGTCCCGTTCCTCGTCATCACCGGTCACGTACGGCCCGACCGTATCCGTGAGATGGACCACCCGGTGCCCCCGGCGGGCCAGCTCATCGCCGATCATCGATTTTCCCGTGCCGGGCGTGCCGGTAATGCCGCACATCATAAGGTGTTTATCACCTTCACGAAGAGCTCGTTCTCCCAGTCCTCGCCAACGCTGACCCGGATGTAGTGGTCTTCAAGCCCGGCAAAACTCCGGCAGGAGCGGACAACAACTCCCTTTCGGGCCAGCTCCTCGACCATCTCATCGCTCCTGTGCGGGGCGACATCGATCATCACGAAGTTGGCGTCCGATGGCAGGACGGGATACTTCACTTCGTCCACAAACCGCTTCCTCCAGCGTTTCACCTGCGCAAGGTAGCGCTCCGCGTGAGCAGTGTCCCCGAGCGCTGCGGCTGCTGCCGCCATCGAGACCGCGTTGACCGTGAACGGGGTGCCTGCCCGCTGGTACCACGGCGGCAGCCAGCGGGGGGTGAAGGCATACCCGATCCGGAGGCCGGCAAGCGAGTGGACCTTCGACATGGTCCGCCCGAGCACCAGGTTCTCGTGCCTCTTCATCAGCGGGAGGTAATCGATCCCCGAGAACTCCACGTAGGCATTGTCCAGGAAGAGCAGGCCCTCGATCCCTTCGAGGATTTCCTCAACCACGGGAATCGGCGTCGCATTCCCGGTCGGGTTGTTGGGTGAGCAGAGGACGGTGATCTTCGCATCCTTTGCCGCTTTTACCAGGTTCTTCGGGTCGGCCGAGAAGTCTGCTTCGCGGGGAATGGTGACGACCTCTGCACCCTGTCCCATGGCAGCCAGGGCATAGAAGGAGAAGGTGGGAGTAGAGATCGCAACCTTCTCGCCGGGTTCGACCAGCGTCCGGATGATGGTCTCGATGACCCCGTCCATCCCGACACCCGTGACGAAATGGAAATCCCCGTACGTGGCCCGGAGGGCGTTCATGAGCACGTTCACCCGCTCGTCGGGATACCGGTTCACGGTTTTTAAGGCCGCCTCCGCTGCATCAAGGGCAGCGGGGGAGAGTGGTTCGGGATTTTCATTGCTCGCGAGCCGGGCAATGCGGGTCATGCCGTACTCACGGGCGATATCCTCCGCCTTCTT
>JBAYMI010000367.1:0-2733 GCA_041663625.1 Methanoregula sp. | reverse complement strand
ATCGGGCTCCTCCTCTATGCTGCGAGCCTCTACCTCATATCGTTCCAGGGCGTGCAGGATTTCCCCCTGACTTCGGAGACCATCTCAAAATATATCCTCTGGTCAACGATCGTCGGCATTGTTTCCGCCGTTGCCGGTGTATTGACGCAGTATTTCGTGAACAAGAAGATGGCAGACCAGCGGAAACAGGAGATTATTGAGGTCATCTGATCACAGTTTTTTTCAGGTTTTTTACACGGGATTCATGATGAGGATCCCATTCATCTCTCCAGATCCCGGCCAAAATCTCTTCGGGATTTTCCAGGAGTCAATGCATAATTCTCGATGCATCCGGATCCAGCCTGGTGCACAGTATGCAGAACAAATGCTCCTGTGAGAATCTTGCCTGTTTCCAAAGGAAACCTGCGGCTTGCCGTACGTCACATAAAAAAAGGTAAAACCGTATTATCGGCGGGATGACGTTTTCACCGGCGTTCCGGGTACAGACGAGGATTCATTCAGGGCAAAATACCCGATTCCCGAGGGGAACTCATTTGCCATGGTGAAATTCCTGGTAACCTGCGGGGAACTGACGGTAAGATTGGGGATGACAACATTGAACCGGTGAGCGGGATACCAGTAGATCCCATCGCCATATGAATACGCAGCCTCATCGACCGTGAATTCTGCACCGGATAAATCGATCTGCCTCATTTTGGCATCATCATAATTGAGGATCTTCAGCAGCTTGTTCCTGAGATCCTGTTTTCCGAACAGGAAGAAGATAAAACGTGTCCCTTCATCCACGGTGTAATTCACATGGATGAGGGCGGTTCCGTTATCCAACTGGACATTCACCTCAGATACCGTGATGTACCCGTACCGTTCATCATCAGCTGCAAAAACCGGAGCCACGAGTAGGGCGGATAGTATCAATATCACGGCGACAGCACGGGCTCGCATAGCATAATAACTTCGTGAAGACCGCTTAAATGGTTTTGGGTACCTGCAGTCACGACGGTGACTGTTCCCCCGTGGCAGCGGCAGATTCCGGAAAAATTATTTATTATTGGTAAGGATGATCTCGATCGACGAGACATTTGTCTTGCCGGTATCGGTATCGATAATTTCGGTTGAGATCACGATCTCTTTTTTCGTTACCCCCTCAAGGAAGCGGTTCAGGGAGATCTCCGCAGTATCCACGGCACGGGAGATAGCTTTTCCCCGGGCCTTGATTGCCACTTCTGCTGCACCATTGTTGAATTGGGTTACTACGGCAAGCACATAGTTCATGACGGGCTTGTTCCCGACGAATACGGTGTTCTCTCTGGGTTGCTTCATAGGACACACTCTTAGCGTTGTCAGAGATACTTCTTCTTGACGATCAGTTCGGCATTCATTACGCTGGCGCCGGCAGCTCCCCGGATTGTGTTATGGCCCATTGCCACGAACCGGACTCCCTCACGGAGACGGCCGACAGAGACTGTCATCCCCCGGCCCCGCATGCGATCGAGCCGTGGCTGCGGACGGTCCGGCTGGTCATCTTCAAAGAAATGGACAGATTCCGCCGGCTGGGTCGGGAGACCCTTGATCGGGGGTTTGTAATCGCGGTACGCTTTCCGGATCTTGTCGAGCGGTTCCTTGATATCCGCCCATACCGCCATGGTATGCCCGTCGATGACCGGTACACGGTGGCAGCTGGCGCTGACTGTAAACGGAGCGTTCTGAATTTTTTTGCCTTTCAGCGTGCCCATGATCTTGAGCGCCTCCGTCTCCATCTTCTCTTCTTCCTTGCCGATATACGGGATGACGTTGTCGTAGATCGCCATTGCAGGGACACCTTCAAATCCCGCGCCGGAGATTGCCTGCATGGTCGCCACCCGGATATCCGTGAACTTGAACTGCCGGAGGGGGGCAAGGGCAGTCACCATCATGATGGTGGAGCAGTTGGGGTTCGTGACAATGAACCCGTCACAACCGGCATCCCGCTGCACATCGATGAGGCCCAGGTGCTCCGGGTTGACTTCCGGCACAACGAGCGGAATCGTCGGTTCCATGCGGTGCGAACTCGCATTGCTGCAGACCGCGATGCCTGCATGGGCAAATTCTGTCTCAACCGAAGTTGCGATCTCTGCCGGCATGGCGGAGAAGACAAGGTCAACGTTCTTCATGGCTGCAGGCGAAGTCGGGACAACCTTGATCTTCCCGATACTCTCCGGGAATGGCGTATCCAGACGCCATTTGACAATCTTTCCATAGGGCTTTCCCGCACTGCGATCGGAAGCGGCAAGCGTTGTAAGTTTGAACCAGGGATGATCCGCTAGAAGTTCAACAAATCGCTGACCAACCGCGCCGGTGGCACCGAGCACTCCAACATTGATCATGATGACAGTTCCTGTAAGTTCCTTTTCCCCGTTTCAGATGATGGCGGGTTGTAAAATCCCATTTCACTTAGGATGATAAAAACATTGTTTAATATTATTTATTTACCGGATACACCCGGCAGGGTGCAGTCTCGTAATGATTTAGCGCTGCTCCGGGATTGTATACGGAAACAGCGATGATCATCTCTGAAAAATTTCCGGAACAATGCCCACCGGAAATAATAAAAGCGGACCGGGAAATACCGGTTTATTTATTCCATCTGGATCGCTTCGGACGGGCAGACATCAACACAGGTCTGGCAGTCAACGCACATATCCTTGTCAACCTTTGCCTTGTCATTCTCCATTGCAATGGCTGATGCGGGACATT
>JBAYMI010000366.1:0-2735 GCA_041663625.1 Methanoregula sp. | reverse complement strand
TCCAGCGGGATTGCCCCGAGGAACGGGACACCGAGGTCCTCCGCTGCCTTCTTCCCGCCGCCAACACTGAAGAGGTTGACAACTTCCCCGCAGTGGGGGCAGACCATCCCGCTCATGTTCTCGATGACCCCGATGACCGGCAACTCCAGTTTTTCAATGAACTTTGCCGCTTTCATCGCGTCCATCACCGCAACATCCTGCGGGGTGGTGACAATAACCGCACCACGGACATTCGGGGCAAGCTGGGCAATCGTGAGCGCCTCGTCTCCGGTACCGGGCGGGAGGTCGACTACGAGATAGTCAAGTGCTCCCCAGTTCACTTCCGCAAGGAACTGCTGGATTGCTGCCATCTTCACAGGGCCGCGCCAGACCACCGGTGAACTGGTATCCGGTAACAGGAGCGCCATCGATATGACCGAGAGGTTTCCCGTGACATGGACCGGTTCGATAGCATTGGCAAGCACGGCCGGCCGCTGGTCCTCGATCCCGAGCATCTTGGGAATGTTGGGGCCGTGGAAATCAAGGTCGAGCAACCCGACCTTCGCCCCCTTGTTCGCCAGGGCGAATGCGAGATTGACCGAGACGGTAGACTTCCCCACTCCGCCTTTCCCGCTCAGCACGAGGATGACATGCTTCA
The DNA here is from genome assembly GCA_041663625.1 of Methanoregula sp. Classification (GTDB taxonomy): domain Archaea; phylum Halobacteriota; class Methanomicrobia; order Methanomicrobiales; family Methanospirillaceae; genus Methanoregula. Next base: position 2,098 of record JBAYMI010000366.1, on the reverse strand, counting down.
CATCGATCTTTGCTTTCGGGGAAAGCCCCTTTGGGGCGGCATGGGGTTGTGCGGACGGGCAGGTCTCGCAGTTATCAGTACAGTTCTCATCACAGGTCTTCTCGTTCTTGGCAGATTGTGCGGTCATGGTATCGTCTCATCAGGTTGTTTGTGTGGTCAGGTAGCGCTGTTCGTGCGCCGGTTTCAGTCCCGCTTCTCTTCATCGGTCACCTGAAGAAGGACCTGCGCAGTCGGGCCGATCGCGATGATCTTCCCGCCCCGCATCAGGGCAATGCGATCGCAGATGTCCCGGACGAAATCCATGTCGTGCGAGACGACGATGAAGGTCTCGTCCATCTCCTCGCGGGCATTCAGGATCGAGTGCTTCACATCCTGCTTGGTGATCGGGTCCATGGTGCCGGTGGGCTCATCAAGGATCACGAGGCGCGGCTCCCGGATGAGCACCTGTGCGAGGGCGACCCGGTGCCGCTCCCCGTCCGAGAGTTCGCCCGGGAACCGGTTCAGGATCTCCCTGGATTTTTCTTCAGAGAACCCGGCCATCCGGAGCGTGACAACCGCTTTTCGTATCGCCAGCTCCTTGGGGAAATCCAGCCCTATCGCATCGGTGAGGTTGTCGATCACGGTGCGGTGGGGGAAGAGATCGTATTCCTGGTGAAGGAGACCGATATACTCCTTTGCCCGGCCCCGCTGGTCGATGCCGGGCTTTGTCATGTCAACCCAGTCGTCACCGATAAGCACGTTCATCTCGCCGCTCGTGGGCTCGATGATGCCGGACATGATCTGCGAGAGCGTGGTCTTGCCGGCCCCGCTCTTCCCGATGATACCGAAGATCTCTTTCTTTGCAACGTCGAACGTGACCATGTTCACGGCTTTTACCACGCCCCGATCGACCGAGATATACTTCTTTGTCACGTCACGGGCCGAGAGAATATTCCCCCCCAGTTCCACGGGTTCTGAGGATTCAATCTCATGGTAATCTTTGGTAAACGAGCGGATCACCGTCTTCGGAGAACCGATGGTCGCGATCTCGCCGTTGACAAGCAGGATCGCACGGTTCGCCATATCCTCGATCACCTGCGAGAAGTGCGAGGTGACGACCATGCCCATCGTGTTCTTCTTTGCCGCATCGGTGAGCATCGCATGCACCAGCCGGGCGGTCTCGGGATCGAGCGTACCGGTAGGCTCGTCCGCAAAGAGCATGGCCGGGTTCTTTGCAAGCTGCCGGGCAAGCACGACCCGCTGCTTCTCGCCTCCTGACAGGTCGCGGGCGATATGCATCATCCGGTGCGAGAGCCTTACCTGGTCGATGAGGTCGGCGGCACGGGTGATGGCCTGCTCCTGCGGGTAGTTGATGTCATCGAGCGCGTGAAGAACGTTCTCGATCACCCGGTCGTCCCCATAGAGCGCGAAAGATCGCTGGAACATGATGGCGGTCCGGTTCATGACCCGCGATTTCATGCCATTGCTCTTCTCATCCCAGAGATCGACATCCACGGCTGCGAGCTCGCCACCGCACACGGGACATTTCCCGCCGGCCCGGCTCTGCACGTCCATGAACGCACAGTGGTCGCAGGCAGCCATGTGGTAGACGATGGAGCCTTTGCTCGGGGGCTGTTCAACGCCCCGGAGGAGATGCATGAGCACGCTTTTTCCGGCCCCGCTCCTTCCGATAACTCCGATGATCTCCCCTTCCGGGATCTCAAACGATACCCTGTTCAGGACCCGTGTGTCATCGAAATCCATGCAGAGGTCGTTTACGCTGATGAATGGTCTGGACATACCTGTTCACCATGTCCTGCAGGGTTCCGCTCCCCGCTCGATCGCCCGTCCCCGTTTCAATGGTCCGATCCCCTCATAGTCCGGCATAATAATCCATCACTTCGCAGGGGATTATTACACATATGAGCATAAAGATTTAAGGATCGGGATCTGAAGGAGATATGCGGAGCGGGCGCCGGTATGCATCTCCCGGTCACCAGCATGGTACCGGCATGTCGGGCACCCGGCCCGCTAAAAAAGTATGCGCTTTTTTAATTCTTGTCCGCAGCGTCCCGCGGGCATTTCGGGCAGCGCCCCTCGGCAGCTTTTGTGCAGCCGG
>JBAYMI010000365.1:0-2737 GCA_041663625.1 Methanoregula sp. | reverse complement strand
CATGGGAAGCAGTGTTGCAGTCGGTGCAGGCAGGACCGTGATCATGACACGGCCGTTTACCAAGCCAAACCCGGATGTCATGTATATGCGGGAAGAATATGGCGGGCAGGCCCGGATCGAGATCCTCTGCAACGGGAATTCGCAGGATTACACATGTACCGGGCTTTACCTGAACAACCGGACCACGAACCTGTCCGTCTCCCGTGCGCTTGACTTTTCCGTTCTGCCGTGGATGCCCGATGGATTCAGGGAACCTCTCCTGTTATCCTCTGAAATGACAGCATCCATCGATCCCGCCGGCATCATGCAGTATACTCTCGTTACATCATCGTCCGCATCAGAGACCCAGACGAACATATCCTCCGGCATCTACATCCCGCACGAACACGGCGGATCGCCTGCCGTATTCAATCCGGAGAATTCAGTCTTCAGCGATGGGGGATTGCATACAATAACCCACAATTACCCGCTTACCCAATCCGGCACGTACCAGGCAAGGGCATACATCAATTTCACGGTTCCTGAACGATATGCGCCGGAAGGGAATCCACGAACGTATCACCTTGATCCCTGGAGCGAGATGCTGGGGTATACTCCCGATAGGGAAGAAATCCCTCAGTGAGTCTTGCGGGTACCGGATCGATACTTCATTTTTTCCCCATGCTCACACGTTCCGATAGCTGGGCACAGGTTCACGCTTTTTGTTTTTTACCGAACAGGTTTTCCGCCGGACACCCGATCTCCCTCTGCTTACAATAGTTACACGCCAGGTATCTTCTCACAAAAGCATTGCCCGGGAAACCCAGGAGGAAGAGAGCAATGACGAGAATGAGGACAGTCCAGGAAAAGTTCAGTACCAGGAGCAGTATTCCGGCGAGAATGGGGATCATGAACGCAAGAAAATCCGGGACAATATCTTTCCATGTCACATTCATATGGCTGAACTTCTCCGGGTTGCCTTTCCTGAAAAACAGGGAACTCACCCGGCCTTTGCCAAACGCACAGGTTTTGCCGTAATAGTAGCAGTCCACGCAATGTGAAGAGAGGAGCCGGAACTCCAGGAGAAGAATAAAAACCAGATACCCGATGACCAAGAGGATGCTGAACTGTAACAGGATGAATGCCCCAATGCCGTAGATGAGGAGCGATAAGAGATTTGATCCGATAACAATCGCGAGGGGATAATTTTCCCGGCAGCCCGGTTCATTCATGCGGGAACTGTTGAATTGATACGATAATAAAATTCCCCGGTCTTTTTCTTTGCCGGAGCATCCCCCTCTCAGATCGGGGGATGGGCATGACGGATACTCCCCGGCTTTCCCCCCCGCCAGCACCATTCCGCAATCCTCATCTGTCATCATCAACAACCCCTGAGAATGGAAAACCCGGATACCCGCGGGAACGAGAAGGGCCTTGGCCTCCTCGTCTTCTCCATCTCGCTTGCCATGTTCATGACAAGCCTTGACGGCACGATCGTCAATATCGCACTCCCGACCATCTCCGAAGCATTCAATGTCTCGACGAGCACCGTGAGCTGGGTCGCCACCTCCTACCTGCTCGTGATGGTGGGCTGCGTGCTCGTGTTCGGGAAGATCTCGGATACGATCGGGTACAAGAAAATTTTCCTCTCCGGTTTTGCCATATTCACGATCGGATCGTTCTTCTGCGGTTTCCTGCCCGAGGTAATTGCGGGGTTCCCCTCGCTCGTGGGATCCCGGATGTTCCAGGCCGTGGGCGCGGCAATGCTCATGGCGGTTGCCGCTGCCATGATCTCCACCTATGTCCCCATGGCGCAGAAGGGAAAGGCGATGAGCATCATCATGATGCTCGCAGCGCTCGGCACGGCGCTTGGCCCGACCATCGGCGGCATCCTCACCCAGTACCTCTCCTGGCACTGGATCTTCTTCATCAACATACCGGTCGGGATTGTTGCGATCCTTCTCGGGGCAAAGGTCATCCCGGCATCCGTACCCGTGGAACGCTCCGGCAGTTTTGACAAGGCAGGGGCCGTGCTCGCATTTGCCGGCCTCGCGTCGCTGGTCTTTGTGGTCTCGGAAGGTTCCGTGTTCGGCTGGACGTCCCCGGTGATCCTTGGCATTGCGGCCCTTGCTATCATCACCCTTGGCTGGTTCGTCCGGCACGAGCTCGGCAGTGCCGATCCGCTGCTCGACCTGCGCATGTTCAAAAGCAGGAATTTCATCCTCGCAAACCTGCTCCTCTTCCTGGTCTTCTTCAGCCTGTCCGGGATCAGTTACCTCCTGCCCTTCTACCTGGAATATGTCCACAGTTACGACACCTCGACTGCAGGACTGATCATGACCTCGCTCTCGTTCGCCATGATGATTGCCGGCCTCATTGCGGGCGCGACCTTCAACCGGGTGGGGCCGCACCGGCTCTGCATCATTGCAAGCATCCCCCTTGTCATCGGCTACATCCTGATGACGCAGCTGCATGTCTACACCTCGATCGGGTTCGTCATCCTCGCCCTTGCCCTGATCGGCTTCGGCATGGGCCTGATGGTCAGTCCGGCCACCACGATGATCATGATGGCGGTCTCAAAGGCAAAGGCGGGAATGATCTCGAGCATGACCAGCCTGGAGCGGACCGCTCCCCAGTCCATCGGGATCGCGACCTTCAATGCGATCCTGATAGCAGGCGTCATCGCGGTTGCCAAAGGTTACGATGTGACCACGAAATCCCCGGTCAATATCAAGATGGAGGTGCTCTCTGCCGGGTT
>JBAYMI010000364.1:0-2757 GCA_041663625.1 Methanoregula sp. | reverse complement strand
ATCCGCGATCTTCACCTCGCCCGCCCCGTACTCCCCCTCAGGTATTGTCCCCTCGAAGCTCCCGTAGGAAAGCGGGTGATCCTCGACTGCGATCGCAAGCCGGCGCTCGCCGGGGGTATCCGGCAGCCCTTTTGGCACCGCCCAGCTTGCGAGCACGCTGTCATGCTCAAGCCGGAAGTCGAAATGGTGGTGCTTTGAAAAGTGTTCGTGGAGAACGAACGTGTCGTTTGTCATCGCCGTGTCCCCTCCTTTGCCGCAGAGATCCGGTCTTTGAGATCACGGGCGGCGGCCGTGATGTCCGGCTGCCCGACCACTGCCGAGATCACCGCAACGCCGTCAGCACCTGCTCCGATCACCGCCCTCACGTTGTCGCGGCCGATTCCCCCGATGGCGATCACCGGTAAGGAGACTGCCTTTTTCATCTCCCGCAGGACAAAAAGACCATGGCCGGGGCCGGCGTCGTCCTTTGATACCGTGACAAAGACCGGGCTTAAGGCCACATAGTCCGCCCCTGCGTTCTCTGCCGCGACTGCCTCTTCTACCGTCCCTGCCGAGATCCCTATAATAAATGACCGGGGCGAGAGTTGGCGTGCCACGTCTACCCGTAAGTCGCCCTGCCCGAGGTGCACCCCGTCAGCCCCGCAGGCAAGCGCGACATCCAGCCGGTCGTTTACGATAAAAAGTGTCCCGGTCTCTCGGGTGATCTCACGGATCTGCCGTCCGATATGGCACAGTTCCCGCATCCCGCAGCACTTGTCCCGGAGCTGGATCGCATCGGCTCCCCCGGCGCAGGCGAGCCGGGCGATCTCCGCGTAGGTGCGCCCTCCCGCGAGGGTTTCATCGGTGACGACGTAGAGATCGAGATCCATAATCCCCGTTCAGGCCGATGTTATCCGTGCACCTGCCAATACATCCTGCGGTGTGAGTGCTGCCATTTCATCGAAAAGCGCAGGCTTGAATGACCCGGGACCCCGGCTTTTTGCCGCTGCCCGCTCCCCGGCAAGCCCGAATGCCGCAAGGGCGGTTGCCGCTGCGGTCACCGTATCCGGACTGACCGCTGCACAGACCCCGGTAACCGAGGACGCCATGCAGCCGGTCCCGGATATGGCACCCATCACCGGGTGACCGTTCTCCACGAACAGGACCCGTTTCCCGTCCGTGACAATATCGGTTGCCCCGCTGGTTACAATTGTAATGCCAGTATCCCGGGCAAAGTCACGGGTGATTCCCACCAGATCGCCGGTCACACCGGCGGAGTCCACGCCCCGTACCTTCGCATCGGCACCGGCAAGCACCCCGATCTCCCCGGCGTTTCCCTTGATGATGGCAATTTCCAGTTCATCAAGCAGGCGCCGGGCACTCTCCGTCCGGAGCCGGGTCGCACCCGCCCCGACAGGGTCAAGGATGATCGGGATCTTCCGATCGTTTGCGGCTTTCCCGGCAATAATCATGCTCCCGATGATCCCGGCATTGAGCGTCCCGATGTTGAGGACAAGCGCCCCGGCAAAGCCTGCCATCTCCCCGGCTTCTTCGGGAGCGTCCGCCATGACCGGTGCCCCCCCGGCACAGATGGTGATATTTGCGCAGTCGTTGACCGTCACGTAATTGGTGATGTGGTGGACGAGGGGGTGCTGCTCCCTTGCCTTTGAGAAAACGTCGGAAAAAACCTGGTTGTCCATACCGTTCCACTGGTTCCTTCTGCACGGGTTTTCCCATGCAAACCGTACAGGAATATGGGAAAGGAGGTGTATTAAACCGTGGCAGAGCGGCAAAATTCTGGTTCGTCAGAGCAAAAAAGTTGATGTGGCCCGGTCCAGCCGGCTGATACTTACCGGGTGAGCTCTTCGAGCGTTGCCACCAGCAGGTCGCACTCCTGCCGGGTGTTGTAGAGCGCAAGGCTCGCCCGCACGGTCCCGTCAGGAAGCCCGAGGCTTTCTGCGAGCGGCTGGCAGCAGTGGTGGCCGGACCGCACCATGATGTCTGCTGTTTCATCGAGCTGCTGGGCAACTTCGTGCGGATGGAAACCGTCAACCGTAAACGAAACAACCCCGATCCGGCCCTCCGGTTTCTGCGGAGCATAAACATGGATTTTGGGGTTCCGGGAAAGGCCGTCAATAAGCCGGCTTGTAAGCTCCGTCTCGTACTGGTGGATCCTGTCCATGCCGATTGCCTGAAGGTAGTCCACCGCGGCGCCAAGGCCGATACCTCCGGAGATGTTGGGCGTCCCCGCCTCGTACTGCTGGTAACCCTGCGCCGGTGTGTAACCCCCGGCAGTCACCGCTTCGACCATGCCGCCACCGAGCACGAAAGGTTCAATGCAGGTCTCCTTCATCCAGAGCACCCCGGTACCGGTCGACCCGAGCATCTTGTGGCCCGAGAAGCAGTAAAAATCGCAGCCGAGTTTTTCCACGTCTACCGGCAGGTGCGGGACGGCCTGTGCCCCATCAACAAGGAGCAGTACTCCGTGGTCATGGCAGATCTTCGCAATCTCCTGCACGGGAGTAACGACACCAAGCATGTTTGAAGCCTGTGTAACGGCAACGAGCCGGGTGGAATCGGTGATCATCCGTTCCAGCGCAGCAAGGTCGAGCGTGTAATCCGGGTTAATACCGACAATATCGGTTGCGACACCCTGCCGGGAGAGCCGTCTCCACGGAAGCAGGTTCGAGTGGTGTTCAAGGATCGTGGTAATAACCCGGTCGCCGGGTTTCCAGCCCATTCCTTGTGCCACCATGTTCACCGATTCGGTGGTATTTT
>JBAYMI010000363.1:0-2757 GCA_041663625.1 Methanoregula sp. | reverse complement strand
GCACGGGGGACTGACCACCCTGCACGAGGCGCTGGTCTTTGAGAAACCGATCCTGCTCATCATGGACCCGGGGCATCCCGAACAACAGAACAATGCCAGGAAGATCGAGAGCATGGGGGCAGGGACCTCGGTTGACGGGCGGCACCTCACCCCCGAGATCATGGAGCAGAAGATCGCCGAGACCTTAAAGATTGTCCCGCGGCCGTTCCGGACCTCCCACGCGGGGGTCAACGGGCGGCAGAATGCATCCGGGATCATCATCTCTGTTGCGGAGGACGGGTTCCGCTCGATCTGGGCCTCCCGCTTGAGCAGCATCAGGAATTTCAGGAATGCTTTCAGGGACAATTTCAGGAATTTCTATGACAGTATCCGGTGAGATCGCCCACATCAGGGCAGGATCGGAATTCCATACCTGCCCGTCCTGCGGGTACGATCGGGGGTTCCACTCATCGTTTCTCGGGGCGAACGTGGACAAGGACAACCCGATCAAGTCCACCCGCGAGGTGTACCGGGTGATCCTCATCTGCCCGGAATGCGGTGCCCGGTTCGACGTGGGGTGGCGCGTCTCCTTTGCGGAATTCGAGAGCCGGTTCGTGAATGTTGCCCCCACGGCTCCCCCGGATTCCCCGCATGTCACTACCGTTACCACCCTGCCCTCCCTGCACCATGATCGCCATCTCCCCGAATAAAGCACGGCATATGCCGGTCGTGAAGGTGTTCTCCCGATGATGCGGTGCGTGGAGTGCAAGGGGAAGGGCCTCTGCGGGCTTCCCCGCTGCCCGATCATGAGCCGGTTCCATGCCCAGGCCGCCGCCCTCCAGAAACCTTCGAGCAGTTACCAGGGAAGCTCCCCTTCCGTGTTCATCGGGAGCTTCGGGTATCCCGATGTGCACGGCGGCCCCCTCCTGGTCAACGATTCCGACAATCCCCCGGACTGGCTCCGCCGGAACCTCGGCATGGAGGAGATCGTGGGTATCCGTGCCCGCACGCTCCGGGGCAGTTCCTCCCTCCCCTCGGTTGCAGAGGGGCTTCAGGAGATTGCGCTCTCCACGGTTCCGCTCGACGTGGATGTGGCCTTCGAGCGGCCGGTCTCGTTCTCCTTAAGTTTCGACGGCACGGTTGCACCGGTCGGGATGACCGGCTCCGTGAAGACCATGGAGGTGATCGGGAGCGCCCGGGTGGAGCGGGTGGTGGATAAGATCACCTCCGATACGGATCTTGCAGCAACCGAGGCCTGCGTTGCGCTCAGCGACTCCTCGGTTGACGTGTACCAGATCTCGAAACTGATGACCGCCGGGCTCCTTGGCCGGAAGCGGAAGTTCGTTCCCACCCGGTGGGCCATCACGGCGGTGGATGACACCCTCTCGATCAACCTCAAAAAGGAGATCGCACGGTTCCCTCCGATCGAGGAGATCCTCCTCTTCACGGGAGAGATCTACGGGAACCGGATCACCTGCATCCTCGTGCCGGGCGACTGGAAGTTCGAGATGATCGAGATCTGGGGCAGGCATACGCTCTGGGGCGGGGAGGAGGACGTGATCGTGCAGGACCGGGAGGGGATGACAAAGAAGGGATATTCGCCGATTACCGGTGCGTACTACTCTGCCCGGCTCGGGGTCTGCGAATACCTCATGAACATCCGGCGCTCTGCCCGGGTGATCGTGGTGCGGCACGTATCCAACGAGTACTGGGCGCCTCTCGGGACCTGGGTGATCCGGGAGGCCACCCGGAAGGCGATGCAGGGGCCATCGCTCTCCTGCCCCACGCTGGATGCGGCCGTTGCACAGGCTGTTGCAGTCACCGGTTCGGGTGCGTGGGTTGCCCACAGCACGCTCATCCCCGAGCTGCGCACCCAGCGGACCCTCTTCTCGTTCTAGTTCTTCTGGTAGGCCTGTGCTGAGTTTGCCTGCCGCTGGTACCGGGCACGGATCCCATCCATGGTCTCGATATCGGGGAGGTCTTTATCATCACGGATCCGGATGAACCGGGGGAAGCGGAGGGCAAACCCGGCCTCGTACGTTGTGCTGGCCTGGAGTTCCGCGTAACCTACCTCGATGACGAGCGAGGGCTCGAACGTCACTTCCCTGCCCGTTTTCTTGATCACGCTCTCCTTGAGCATCTCGTACACTTCCGCGAGCTGCTCATCAGAGAACCCGGTGGCTACCCGGCTCAAGGGGATGAGTCTTCCCTGGTCCTGGCAGGCAACGAGGAATGAGCCGAAGACGCCCCCACGCTTCCCCTCGCCCCACTCAGCACCTACTATCACAAGGTCGAGGGTATCGACTTCCGGCTTGATCTTGATCCAGTTTTTCCCCCGCTGGCCCGGCGTGTAGGGAGACGAGGGCACCTTGATCATGATCCCCTCGTGGCCGGCGGCAAGGGCATTCTCGTACACCTTCCCGACATCCTCTGCACTGCTGCTGGTGGACTGCGGGGCGATGAACAGCTTCACCACACGTTCGAGTTTCTTCCGCCGTTCTGATAACGGCAGGTCGATCAGGGTCTCCCCGTCAAGGTAGAGGATGTCGAAGACGTTGGGCACCATCTCGATCGCCTCCTTGGCCTCGGCAATATCATGCTTGCGGCGGAGACGGCGGAGCACGGACTGGAACGGCATCGGTTTCCCGCCCTTGATCGCGATCACTTCGCCGTCAAGGATCACGTCGTGGTCGGTGGCGCTCATCAGCTGCTCTATCACATCCGGCAGGGCTGCGGTTACGTCCTCAAGCCGGCGCGAGTAGAGCCGGGCCCAGTTGC
>JBAYMI010000362.1:0-2781 GCA_041663625.1 Methanoregula sp. | reverse complement strand
TGCGGCAGGAAATGCGGCTCACTCTCGACCCGCGTGACAGCGGCGACCGTATCACCGATGCGGTCCGGGACGGCCTCTTCTTCTGCACCACCTGCCAGGCCTGCTGGAAGGTCTGCCCGAAGTCGATCGAGACCCCGGCAAAAGCGATCGAGAAACTCCGGGCGTACGCGAACAAGCGGGGGCTCACCCTGCCCCGGCACAGGGAGGTCGCAGCACTCGTGCAGGAGACCGGCCGGAGCATCCCCCGGACATCCGAGTCGTTCCTGGAGAAAGTCCCCGAGATCATCGAACCCGATGGCCCGGTGAAGGCCACGGTCGGGCTCTTCATCGGCTGCGTGTACAATCTCCGGCAGCAGCAGTCGGCACTCGACGCGATGGAGGTCTTAAAGCGCAACGGGATCCGGGTCATCATCCCGAAGGAGCAGGTCTGCTGCGGTTCGCCGCTCATCCGGACCGGGCAACTCGCGTACGTGGACGAGCTCAAGCGGCGCAACATCGGGACGTACCAGTCGCGGGGCATCGACACGGTCCTCACCATGTGCGCCGGATGCGGAACAACGCTGAAGCACGATTACACAACCCCGTTCAACGTGATCGATCTCAACGAGCTCCTCACGCAGTACGGCATCGAGCCACCGGCGCGGCTCCCGATCAAAGCAACGTACCACGACCCCTGCCACCTGATGCGGGGGCAGGGCATCCGCGAGCAGCCCCGGCAGCTGATCCGGCAGGTCGTGGATCTCGTGGAGATGCCATCTATCTGCTGCGGCTCGGGAGGCGGTGTCCGGGCCGGCAACCCGGACGAGGCCGCGGCGCTTGGCAGGCGGAGAGGAGAGGAGATCAAAAAGACCGGCGCGGAGATCGTCATCACCTCCTGCCCGTTCTGCGAGTTCCATATTGCCGGGCACACGGACAAGCCGGTGAAGAATATCGCGACCGTGCTGTTGGAAGGGTACCGGGAGAAGGACCGGAGGAAAGCCGCGGGATCGAAGAACTGAGATCGCGAGCTGCAATTCTTTTTTTTAAGAATTTTTTTGAGATTTCGGCAGAGAGCAGAAATTTTCAGATGAGGCAATAATGCACTACCCATTTCACCCAGCTATCCCTATGGATACCCGGGGATCCGGTTTAATACCTATAGCCACCTATAGGCATTACTATGCAGGCTGCAAGTTCAATTTACATCCGGGAAGATCTCAAAACCCAGTTGAACAACCTGAAACGCAACCCAAAGGAATCGTACAACGATGTTATCGAACGCCTGGTGAATCTCACCATTGACGATGAACCGCTCAGCGCGGAAGCAATCAGAGGTCTGGAAGAGAGCCTCGATGATATCAAATCAGGAAACCTGATCCCTGAAGAGGATATCAGGAAAAAATACGGGGCTGAATGAGCCAGTACAGGGTGAAGTACACCCATCGTGCAGACCGCGATCTGGAAAAATTACCCCGGGAGATTGCCCGGAAGGTTGTCAGCGCGATTCACGCTATCAGGGATGACCCGTACCTGTTCATTAAAAAAATGAAGGCGTCAAACCCGGATCATCCGGTTTACTCGCTCCGGATCAGAAGAGACGTCCGGGCACTGCTCTCAATCCATGATACCGTCCTGATTATTCACGTCCTTGAGATCGATCACCGGAAACAGGCATACCGGGATTTCTAGGAAAATTTTCCGGCAAAACAACGATGCACGAAAAAGGGTGATACCGGATCGATCACCTCCCTCACGGAACACATAATTTCCCTCATCCCCCTGCCCGATCGTCAAATTACAAGGGGTCTATTAGCGAAGTTTTACCCCTCCGGCGTAAAAATCCGGAATCCGGGGCCAGTGCAGGCGATTTAAAATGAATTCCGGGGGTGTTTTGGGTGAATTACGAAGTTTTTCGGGTGCCCTAAATTTCAGGGACCGGATAAATTCGGTCAAAATGAACTCTGTTTGGAGAAAAGAGACCGATTTGAGAGACGGGGGTATCTGGCAGGAGAGGTACTCCCGGGGGAAGTGTTCTCCGACGGTAACCTGTTCCGGGGAAGGGAGGGGCAGCCGGCCTGAGGGGGATTTGTCTAACGTTCCCTACCTGAGTCTGTCACCAGGGTTCCGGCACGTGCGGAAAAAACCGGCACTGCAAAAATGTTCAGAATCATCTGCCCGGATTTTTTAATTCTCAAAGAGCCCGGTTGAAAATAAAAATATCCGGAAAAATCCGGGCGAACGATCCAATCGTTCCCTCACTGCTGCTGCACCAGGTATTCGTACGCCTCAAGCGCAGCCTTCGCCCCTTCCCCGGACGCGATGATGATCTGCTTGCTCCTCACATTGGTCACGTCCCCTGCGGCAAAGAGGCCGGGCACGCTGGTCCTGCAGTTGATATCCACGAGGATCTCTTTCCTGTCGTTCATATCCACGAGGCCTTCGACCATCTCCGTGTTCGGGAGCCATCCGATCTCGATGAAGACTGCGTCGAGATCGATCTTATGATCGGCACCGTTCTCATCCTTAAGGGTAATGCCGGAGAGGAACTTGTTCCCGTGAAGTGCGGTAATCTGCGCGTGCTTGTGCACCGTGATATTCTGCACCTGGTTCAGTTTCTCGACAGAGACCGGGTCGGCCTTGATGGTGCTCCGGACGATCAGGTTCACTGATTTTTCAAGTTTGCTCAGCTCGACTGCCGTCTGGACTGCGGAGTTCCCGCCGCCGACCACAGCGACCCGTTTGCCCTTGTAGAGCGGGCCGTCGCAGGTCGCGCAGATCGAGAGGCCGCGGCCGAGATACTGC
>JBAYMI010000361.1:0-2792 GCA_041663625.1 Methanoregula sp. | reverse complement strand
CTCGCGCCGGGCTTGACCGTCACCCGCTTGATCTTGTAGTTCTTCCCTTCCTCCAGGATCGTGTAGGAGCCCCACGGGCGGTGGACCTGCCGGTGGAACTTGGTCACGGGATCATTGTCGGCATTGTACCGCGTGACCAGGTTCTTGACCTTCTCGGCCTGTTGACTGCTACAGACCAGCAGGGCATCGGGAGTATCCACGACAATGATATCACTGACCCCGATGAGCCCGACCCGCTTCCCCGGGGCGTGGACGTAATTATTCTTCGCAGAGAGATACTCCGCACTCCCGACATTTCCGTCCTTGTCATGGGCCTCCGTGTCGTAGAGCGCCCTGAAGGTGCCAAGGTCGCTCCATGCCGCATCCAGCGGGACGACCGCGACCTTCTTCGAGTGTTCCAGCAGGCCGTAATCAATGGATATTGACTCCAGGCCCGGGTAATCCGGATCGCAATCCCCCGCGAGTGCCGCGTACAGGGCCGGCTGGTATCGCTTGAGTTCGGCAAAGAAGCAGTCCGTTGAAAGGAGGAAGATCCCGCTGTTCCAGAGGTATCCCTTCCGGACATATTCCTGAGCGGTCTTCTCATCCGGCTTCTCCTTGAATTCGTCGGCCACAGCACCGATCGCAATCTTTTTGCCCGGCTTTATGTAGCCGTACCCAGTGTGGGGAGAGGTGGGCTTTACCCCGTACGTTACGAGATATTTTTTTGCCGTGGGTTCCGCTGCACGGATCTGGTCGAGAGCATCGTCGCCAAGGACGTGATCGCTCGGGAACACCACGGCTGTTGCATGGAGGTCAGCCTTCCGGATGCGCTGCATTGCCCACCCGATCGCCGGCAGGGTGTTCTTCCCCTCGGGCTCGACAAGAAGATGGGATACGTCAAGCGTGTACCCGAGCTCTTCGACCTGGTTGCTGACAAGGTACCGGTGGATCTCGTTGGTGACAACATAGATCCCATCCGGCCCGGAGAGGGTGACGGCCCGCTGGTAGGTCTTCTGGAACAGGGACTGCCCGTTCATCTGGATGAACTGCTTGGGATAATACTCCCGCGAGAGCGGCCAGAGCCGCGTCCCGACGCCGCCTGCAAGGATGATGGATTTCATGGTATACCTGAAGAGAACCCGGGACGGTACAGGAGTTCCGGGTATTTTCATATAAATCTCGTGGGATTGATCATTTATAGGATTCGATCAGCAGACAGACGCCGGTATTATCCGGTGGTTCCCGCCTCGCTTCGCCGGTCAAAGAATTTCCGGAGCCACAGTTCCGTACAGACAATCCTCCAGATCTCCGGGGAGTACGCGGACTTCCCTTCGAGGAACTCCTGATAGTTCTGCGTCACCGCATCCGCGTCCCAGTACGGGCGGGCGCGGAAGGCATCGGATGAGAGCAGCTCCAGTACGAACGGACGCAGGTCTTCCCGCATCCAGACCTCTTCGGGCGTGACAAATCCCATCTTGTCCATCCGGCACCGGATGGACTCCGGTACGATACCTTTTATGGCGTTGCGGAGAGCGATCTTGGTGACACCGCCCCGGATCTTCTGGCTGAGCGGGAGGGATGCGGCGTACTCCACGAACCGGTAATCGAGGAATGGGACCCGCGACTCGATCGAGAATGCCATGGAGTTCCGGTCCTCGTAGTGGAGGAGAGAGGGCAGGTTGGCGGAGACCAGTTCGCGGTACAGCACGGAATCAAGGCTCCCGTTATAACGGGGGATCGCCTCGGCAGTGCAGCGCAGGAGGCCCCGCCGCTTTTTGCGCTCCAGGAGCTGCCTTACCGAAGAGCGGAAGAATCCCCCGTGGTGCCCGAGACTGCCGGTCAGCTCCGAGAGAGCTGTCCACCAGTGGAACGAACGGAGGAGCGAGCCGATGTAACTCCCCTGGTACGCGAGGTACCCTCCAAGGAGTTCGTCCGCCCCCTGCCCGTCCAGCACGACCTTCACGTTCTCTTGGGCGAGCCGCATAACGCAGTACTGGGCATAGATCGAGAGCGAGCCGAACGGCTCGTCCTGCATGTATACCAGCCGGTCGATATCCTCCCAGAGCTGGCCCGGTGCCGGCACAACGCGGTGGGCGTCGACTCCGGTTGCGGCCACGATCTCGTCGATATACCGGCTCTCGTCGTACCGCTTGTCGGCAAAGACCGCGGAGAAGGTCTTCTGCTTTGCCCCGACGCTTGCCGGGGCCTCGCTCCGGATGATGTCGTTGATGAGCACCGTGAGGGTTGAGGAGTCGATTCCGCCCGAAAGGCAGGTGCCGACCGCGACATCGCTCCGGAGGTGGATGCGGGTTGCATCGCGGAGGATTCCGAGGAGCCGGGACGCGGCCTCATCGTCGGGCATGGCGGAACGGATGTCCGGATTGACCTTTACGTCCCAGTACCGGAACGGCTTCTCCGGGCCGGCAGCCGTGGCAACCATGGCATGGGCCGGCTCCAGCTGGAAGATCTGATCGAACATCGTGTGCCCGGAATGGTCGAGCACGCCCCACGCGAGGAACGTGCCGAGCGTCC
The DNA here is from genome assembly GCA_041663625.1 of Methanoregula sp. Taxonomy (GTDB): domain Archaea; phylum Halobacteriota; class Methanomicrobia; order Methanomicrobiales; family Methanospirillaceae; genus Methanoregula. Next base: position 278 of record JBAYMI010000361.1, on the reverse strand, counting down.
GGTCATCCGGCCGCTTCCCCGCATCCGGGTGGGCGAGCAGGGCCTTGATCTCGGAGGCAAAGAGGAACGATCCACCGGCCTGCGTATAATAGAACGGCTTGATGCCGAGACGGTCCCGGGCGCAGAAGAGCTGCTGCTGCTTTGTGTCCCAGAGCGCAAAGGCCCACATGCCGTTGAAGCGGTCGAGGCAGTCTGTTCCCCACTCCTCGTACGCGTGAAGGATCACCTCGGTATCGGAATGCGAATGGAAGCGGTGGCCTTTCTGGATCAGCTCCCCG
>JBAYMI010000360.1:0-2797 GCA_041663625.1 Methanoregula sp. | reverse complement strand
GGCTGGTTGAGGAAGATGAGCCGGAGGCTCCCGTCCAGCTGTATCACCAGTTCAGACGAGATTGACAGGACAGAAGAGACCGGCAGCCGCTGGGAGAGGGTATAGATCTTCGCCATCCCGAAATGGCGCATCTCCACCTGGCCGGAGACGAGCAGGTTGTCCAGGTACCGCCCGACCGTGTTCCGGTTGAGGCCGCCGGTCCGGACAAGCTCCGTTATACTGAGTCCCTGGGGGTTCTGCTCCAGCAGATCCGTGATCCGGATCGTGATCTCCCTCCGCAGTGCCATGGGTAAGGGAATTATTCAGTTAAAACAGATAAAATTTTGCAACGCCGTTATGCAAGGAGCCGGTCCCCATCGTGGAATTCATGACGGGCGGGCACTGATGCCGTCACCGGTGATCTCGTACTCGAAGGAAGCCCCTTCCGGCTGTGAGCGGTGTTTGACCAGACGCGCCCTCCGAACACCCTGTGCATCTGTCTTCTCCAGCCGGACGATCACCTTGGAGAGGTGTTCGAGGGCGGTCCCACCCAGTCCTGCATAGGTGTTCCTGGTGGTATCGATGTACACCTGGTTGGTGATGATGATGGGAATGCCGTACCGCTTGGCATACCCGAGGAGGTGGAGCATCTGCCGGGTAAGTGCCTGCATGGCATCCCTGCCCTTCTCCAGGTCCGTGCGGTACAGGGCTGTTGCCGAGTCCATGATGAGGAGACCGGTCTTGTGCGCCTTGAGCACCTTCTCTGCCTCGAGGATCATCGATCCCTGGTGCTCGAAGTCGATCGGTTCGAAGAGGAAGAGCCGGTCCGCAATCTTCTCGGTGTCCTCACCGGCAACCTGCCGGAACCGCTCTATGGAGAATCCCTCGGAATCGATGTACACCACGGAGAGACCGGCACGCAGGCTGGCGACCGCAGCGATCGTGCAGAGCGTGCTCTTGCCGCTTGCCGGTCCACCGTAGAACTGGGTGATAGTCCGCACCTCAAGGCCGCCGCCAAGGAGAGTATCAAGGGCTGCATTCCCGCTGGTCTGTTTTTCCGTTTTCATCAGGTACACCCGGATCAGGTATCAGCCCGGAATCCCGGTACGTGCGAACCTGGGCCTTCGGACTGTTCTTCGTTCAGATATGGGCCGGCATACTATAAAGCCCGGACATTGGATCGCTCCAGCACATACCAGACATTCCCTTCTTCAGCACCGGAACCAGCAGGTGCCCGGTCATCTTTTCCGCATTGCCCATGCAAGGGAACATATTGCAGTCAAGGTAATAAAGGCTGAAAATCCTGGGACCGCCGTAACGGAAACCCGTGGTGATTCGGTTGAGGAGACAACAGGCGAGCGGTTTTCCAGCGCATCGGGATGTATGGATTGGACAGGAAGCAGATCAACTGACAACGTATCATTCAGTACAATCAGGCGTACGCGGCACGTATGCTGAGAACTACTATCAGCTGTATTCTCGCAATAAATGATACGATTCCCAGAAATCTGTGGATCAATGAGATTCGGATTACCTGCAATCAGCCTTTTTTTTGTACCTGTTGACCGTTCCAGGAACATGAGATCTTGTTCTCCCCCAGGGTTCAAACGATACGGCCTGCTCTGGAGCCACACGATCCGATTCCCGGAAACTTCCGGTGATTTCTGTTCGTAGCTCGTACCTGGGTCGAGCCACTGGATAGTCCCGTTTCGGATGTCGTAAATGGAGGCATGGAATTCACCATTGAGATCAATGGAATCCCAGACGGCAGTCCCGTCGTCGATTTCAGGTTCAGTTGAGGGTCTCCCCTCCTCAGATATCATTGTCGAGTTACCGGTCACGATATCATACAGGAAGATCGCGGGCATCTCTTCACTGATGCGGTGATCTCTCCAGACAACGTAATTTCCGGAAATATCCGGGTATATCTGGTCGGACGTGGTGGGCGAGATCGTCTTTCTTTTACCGGTGGTAAGGTTATACAGTACCAACTGGCGTTTCCAGCCGTTCTGGCTTGTCGGCTGTTCGGACCAGGCAATGCGGTCTCCGTCAATTACCGGATAACTGCTTACTTTGTCATCAGCGAAGGTATCAGAGAAAAATGCATCTGTCACGAATACTTCAGGACCCCCGGAGAGGTTAAGGAGGTGAATGTCGTTCATATCTGCCCAGACGACCAGATCTCCGCTTATGGAGGGGGATTCCTTTATGATGCTTCCCCCCGTTATGCGCGTATTGAGAGGTTTTATGGAGACGGTTTGTTGTGCACCGGTTGTGATATTATATACAAAAATGCCCTTGTGATCCGCCCCCAGTGAAGAATCCGACCATACGATCTGGTCACCATCGATATCCAGCGAATGCAACGTGTAATTATGGATTTCAAGTATCTGATGGCCTGCGGATTGTTCATCCGGCAGGCTCTGGGCTGAAGGAATTAACAAGAGACAGAAAAAAAACAAGAAGCTTATCGAACGAATAATCATGAAAGACCTCCTTCTATGAAATTATTCCCAATGAAAAATAAAAAAATTATGGATAGGTGAACCAGGTACTGTCTGCTGCATCTTCCATATAGGGTGACGGTGTGTACCCCCACGCATGGACGTAGTAACTGTCCGGATCCGGATAGTATACGTTGCTTGCCGCAACCACATCCGAGCCCGGGTTCGCTGTCCATGAAGTTGAGGATACTGTCTGGCTTGCCGAATTCAATAAAAATGCTTCAACATAAAGATAGTTTACTTGGCCCCCAACGGTCCATGTGTGGCCCCGGTACCAGATACGGTTGGTATCTTTTGCATAATTTGCTTCAGTG
>JBAYMI010000359.1:0-2811 GCA_041663625.1 Methanoregula sp. | reverse complement strand
CTCGATCCCCAGAATATGGTAACCTGGAACAGCATGGGTCTCATCTACCTGGACCAGGAGAACTATGAACGGGCGCTCGCCGCGTTCGACCAGGCAACCCGCATCACCATCAAGAACGCCACGGTCTGGAACAACAAGGGGAAAGCGTATGTCGGGCTTGGAAAACCGGCTGACGCACTCCAGTGCTTCAACAAGGCACTCGGGATCGACCCGGGCTTTGCCGATGCACAGAAGAACAAGGAGGGCGTGACCGGCCAGTTACAGACATACAATGTCTCTGAAACGCCCACGACAACCATGACGATCAACAAGCTCGGGACATATTATACAACGGCAACACCGGTCCCGGCCGGGACCCCTGCTTCGGAACCGGAAGAGATCGCAACCGGGCACACTACTGCCGCCCCGGTTTCAAAGAAGACAACATATGCCCCGCTCTCTCCATTCACTGCGGTAGGGGCACTCCTGGCACTCGTCGCACTTACGGGGATTGCATGCAGGAACCGGAAATAACCAATCTTTTTTTCTTACGGTTCCAGCCAAGCTCAAAAGATACGTAAAACGGGCAGGTGAAGATCCGTCTCGTAACTGCCTGAAAAAAACCTGGATCGTTATGGGGGCGACATTCACCGGGCATTCCCGGCATAGTGCTGCATAACGCCGCAATAGATCGCGGTTGCTTTCTCCAGGGAATCTACCGGGGTGCGCTCGTTTACGGCATGGAGGCATGATATCTCCCCGGGGCCGTACTCGATGACAGAAAACCCGCATTTTCTCAGGTGGCGGGCATCGCTCGCCGCCCACTGGACAATCGGGAACACCCGCCCTCCATATACGCGCTCCACTTCCTCGCAGGTGATCGTGACCAGCGGGGACTTTGGATCCGTGATCGAGGGGGTGAAGGATTCGTGCGTTGTCATGGCCGCACAGGGGGAATGCGCAGCAATACCCGCCAGGAGATCGGGAATGGAGCATCCCCACGGGATCCGCATCTCGAGTTCGAGATCGCAGTGCTGGGCAACAACATTGGACTTCTCCCCTCCGTCAATCACGCCGGGATTGAACGTCATCCGCTTCAGGATAGTGCCCGCCCCGGTCATCCGGAACTCCTGCCCGAGCACAGCAGAAGAGTGATCGATAATTTCCCGGAGCGTTTCGTCCACGGGATACTCCGTGCTGTGGATTTCCATCATGTACGAAAGAAGTGACATCGCCTCCATGATGGCACTCACACCAACCGAAGGGTACAGCGAACCGTGGGCGGGAACACCTTCAAAGGCAAGGCTGAGCCGGCAGAGCCCTTTCTGCCCGATATTGGGATGTCGTGCAGGCGTAGGCTCGGCAACGATACAATCGCAGGGGTGCAGGAGGTTGTGCGCGAGGAGGTAGCGGATCCCGTTCTCGCCGCCGGTCTCCTCATCGCAGACAAATGCGAGCGATGCGGGGATCTCGCAATCATTGTTCGCAAATTCCTGGCATGCAGCAAGGATTGCTGCACACCCGCCTTTCATGTCGGTTGCGCCCCTCCCCCAGACATACCCGTCCTCTATCGCACCGGAGAACGGCGGCCGGCTCCAGCCGGTATCGAGCGCGGGGACAACATCCACGTGGCCGCAGAACATCAGCCGTGCGTTCTTCTGCAGGGCGACAAGGTTATCCATCTCCTGGCCGTTACCGCAGGTGGATGAACGGATGCCGAGACTCTCCAGGAAATCCCGGATATAGGCGATAACTTCTCCGGTCCGGTTAGGGGGGTTCTCGCTCTGGATCTTTACCAGGTCCGAACAGATGCGACTGACATGCATGGCAGGAACGCTCGTAAGGTTAATGCTCCTGGCAATAGGAAGCAAAGAGGGTGCCCAGCGACGCATCCACGTACAGGCTCTTTAAGAATTCCGGTTCAAAGAATTCATCCGTTACGGCCGAGAAGAAATTCGCGGGAACCGGGCTCTTGCTGTCCGGGTCAACAACGATCCGGAAACTCCGGTAACTTGCCGGATCTTCGGTATCATAGATCATCTGCCAGAGCGAAGGCAGGGCTTCGAATTTTTTGGGATGGTTCGCACGGAGCCAGTTGATGAACGCGGGGAATTTGGCCCGGTCGCCTTTCTTCTCCTCGTCAATCCGCCACCGCATGTACTCTGCGCCAATGATATTCTTGGGCGACCCGAAATTATAGGCATAGATTCCGAGAGTATAGTCGATATGGGCGAGAGAATCGATGAGATAGAAATAGAGAACTTTGTTAAATCCTCCCGTGTCCTGGAGCATCAGCGACTTTCCGTACAGGTAGTCAAGGACGGGGAGGTATTCATTATCATCCTGCATATCCACTGGTTCGTGCAGGCACGGTAAATATATTCGCGTCTGGGACGCGGCCGGACCGGATGTCCTGCACAAAAAAACGGCAGATTATTGCCGGTATCACCGGTAATACGGCACGCGTTCCGCAACCGCTTTTATGAACAGGTCTTCGAGTTCTTTTCCCTTTTTTCCCCGGATATCGATATGGTTGTCGGTCCGCATGAGGCAGGGCTTGAGTTTTCCATCCGAGGTGACCCGGAGCCGGTTGCAGAATGCACAGAACTCGGTGTTGTGGACCGGGCGGACCACTTCCACTTCTGCCCCGTCAAGACAGTATTTTTTCCGGTGGTGCATGCGCCGCGTCACAATCTGCTTTGACTTTGATGCCAGCATTGCTTCAAGGCCGGTGAGATCATTGTGGTGCTCGCAGCTGTTGAAGTCCATCAGTTCGATCAGCTGGAGGATAAGGTTCCGGTTGCCCCGGACATAGGAAAGGAAATCATCCAT
>JBAYMI010000358.1:0-2812 GCA_041663625.1 Methanoregula sp. | reverse complement strand
TTGTCGCCCAATTCCGCTATCGTTGAATACTGCTGGTGAAGAAAATAATCCTGAAACGTCTTCATATGGTTTTATTCATTCAGCTAAGATAAAAAGTTGAGCGTGGTTTTTCGCTATGCTCTCTTGTTAATTGGAGCGACTATCGTATTCATCGCAGTTATACGCTGGCTGAAAAAGACACTTCCTCCGGCATTTGAAGCAGAAGATACTCCTGCAATAACCTCTATAAAAAATAATTAAAAAAACTTTAAAAAAAACTTCATTCCACCGGCACGAACTTCGTGCCATAGTGGATAATCCCGCTCTCGCCATCGGTGGCGATCTTGCGGAACACGCTTTTCACCCGCATCCCGATCTTTATCGCAGACGGGTCACAAACACTCTGGGTCGTGAGTCTTTCGGGCTCCCATCGGGCTTGATGATTGCAACCATATGGTGGGTGAGCATCGAGTACTGCTCGGCCTCCGTGTGGATCACGGTTATCATCACGACTGATCCTCCATCATAATTGTCCCACAGCCTGTGGAACAAATGCTCCGCCCGGTATCCCGACACGGGCAATCTTTGCCGGGTCTCGTCATCCGGTTTCTCCAATAGGGGATCTGTCGATCGAATCGACACGTGGCCCGGACCTGTCGAAAACGCCCGGCAATTTCAACATGTCGAACCAATCGACACATTACCGAGATGTGTCGAAAAAATTAAAAAATTTCGACATGTCGTTACGGCTCCATGAGCCATTTAGGGAGTGCGGTATAATTACCGGCAGACGAAATGAAAAAAAATCGTCCTATCGTATCTTCAGTTTCCCGCAGGCCCGTGCAGCATCGATAACCGCCAGGTTTGCGGTAAATACCGAGATCCCCGGCACCGTGGCAAAATCCCCGTCATCGGTAAGAATGGAAAAATGCTGCTTTCGCAGGAGATCCAGATAGAGGAGATCGTATCCATCGAGTCTGTTGGATTTTAGATCGGCAATAAACGTTGTTGCGGCAGTTTCATCGATTGTCATGGGGACGAGCCCGGACAACTGCCCGACCTGCATCCACGCGCTTTCAATTTCCTGTGTGACATCCTCACGATTTGCCGAGCGGTCGTGGCGGAATTCTTTCATGGGATATGCAGTGGGATCTTTTGTGTTTGCAGAACAGAAGATCTCAAATTCCGTCTTTTCAATAATGTGTGCCAGTTCCGCGAGAACCAGATTACACCGGGATAACCGGGCGTTTACCGACCGGATTTTCTTAATGTAACCCGGGTACTCTTTGACCTGGTAGGATTTTGCCGAGACCGAGGCCCGGGAATATGCCAGCCAGTACCAGACATTGGTATCGACAAAAAAGGAATCCTGGTGTTTTGGCTTGTCAAAATGGATATCGATGATATCTGCCTGAATATCGTACGCAACGGTCATCAGGCATCGTTGGCCTGCTCTGCAAGAACCTTCTCTACAGAATCCCTGAAATGGGGATTTGTGTAGTATCGTTTTGCATTATCGATGACCCGGCCCAGCACATGGTTCCCGTACGCTGAAAGCCCGACAAAGTGCAGGTGCGATTGCAGGCTTTCGGCCGGGACATCGCGGAGGAGCTGCCCGATTGCAGCATTAAAGAACGGCGATGCAAAAACCGAGACGCCGGTGAAATCCAGCGTCACATCCTGTCCACGGGAAAGTTCCGGGTGAATGTCCTGATACAACCGTTCGCCGTCTTCAACCGTTATACAGTTCTCTCCAACTGCGGAAACGACCTTTATCATCATACTCCATCAGAACGGTGTCTGGTTAGAACTCTCTGCTGAGAGATAATAGAACTTCCGGTCGATATTTATCGTGATATTGACAACCGTGCCCTGGAAAAACGTGCCCATAATCTCGTAACGCTCACCGGCTGCATCGATGATTGCGTGTCCGCTGTGGCTGTAGATATCCAGCCGGCCGTTGTTAAGGTGGATGAACTCCTTGAGGAGCTTTAACCCGAGTCCACCAAGTCCCGGCCGGGTGCTGAAGCCTTCACGGAATGCCATCTGCAATGTCTTGTCATCGGGAATTGCGTACGGTTTTCCGGTCAATTGTAAATACCGGCGGACAGACAGGGGAATACCAATCCCAAAATCGATTGCGGTAATTTTTAATTCTTCCAGCTGAGGATACCGTTGCCCGCAACTGTACACCCCGATGGGGGAATACCCGTGCGTAAATGCGTTTGAATAAATCTCAAGAACATTACCTACGATTGCTTCCGTCAGATCCGGATGGATGTTCAGCCAGCCCCTGCCGATCCATTTCTCCCTGAGATACCGGGAGATCGTGTCCATATCCGGCTGCCGGTCCTGGCGGTACGGCACGGAATTCCCGTCCCACGGGGGAACATCAAGGCCCATTTCGTATAAAAAACCATTTTGTTCCAGGTTTGTCCTGAGTGCCGGTGACAGGGTATCGTCCCTGAGAAAAACGGATCGCCCCTCTGATTTGATATGCGCAATCATCCCGCCAAGGAATGCAACAGCATTCTGTTTTAAAAACGCACAGTTGGTGAAGTCAAGATCGATATGCTGCAAATCCTGACAATCTTTCCAGATCGAAAACAAGGTATCGAAATCCCGGGGTTCATCGTTGATCCGCGGAATTGAGATCGTTGTCACACTGAAATATTTCCTGTGAGCCGTAATAAAATCAGGTCTTGCCGGGGAAATCCCGTAGCAACAGTTCGATAATAAAAAAAAGAAAATCATTCCACCGGCACGAACTTCGTGCCGTAGTGGATGATGCCGCTCTCGCCATCGGTGGCGATCTTGCGGAACACGCTTTTCA
>JBAYMI010000357.1:0-2818 GCA_041663625.1 Methanoregula sp. | reverse complement strand
TTTCGGGATGGCGAAGATCTATACCCTCTCCCAGCGGCTGCCGGTCTCTTCTGTCCTGTCAATCTCGTCTGAACTGGTGATACAGCTGGACGGGAGCCTCCGGCTCATCTTCCTCAACCAGCCATTCCTCGATCTGCTGAAGAAGGCAGAGCCTGATATCATCGGAAAGAATATCGAGTTCTCTCCTCTCCCCCTCTTCTTTGATGACGCGTTTGAGAATCTCCTTGCCTGGCTCCATGACGGCCTCTCGGGCACGGAATGCAGGGGCGAACTCGACGTACCTTCGCAGGACCGGATCTACCTCTGTCGCATCGTCCCGACGGTTTTCAACAACGGCCAGAAAGGGGTCTCGGCCCTCTTCGAGGATATCACGGGCAGGAAGCGCAGCGGAGTGCGGCTCAAGGAGAGCGAGGCGCGGCTGCGCAGCATCATCCGCGTTGCACCGGTTGGAATCGCGGTTGTCAGCAACCGTACGCTGCTCGAGGTGAACGACCAGGTCAGCCGCATGACCGGCTATGAGGCGGCCGAACTGATCGGGTACCCGTCACGGAAGTTATACCTGAGCGATGAAGAGCACCATCGTGTAAGAGATCAGATATACGGGGAGATTCTCCAGTCGGGGTCCGGTTCGCTTGAGACCCAATGGCTGAGAAAAGATGGTGCCGTGATCGATATCCTCCTGAGTGCAACCCCTCTGGATCCCGAGGATCCGGGGGCCGGGCTCACCTTCGTGGGACTGGATATCACCAAGCGTAAACGGGCTGAAGCAGCCCTCAAGGAGGGCGAGGAGAAATTCCGGACGCTCTTCAATACTGCCGATGACATGATCACGCTCCACGGTTTTGGCCCTGACGGACTGCCCGGGCAGTACCTGGAAGTGAACGATGTTGCCTGTCGCAGGCTGAACTACACCCGGGAAGAACTCCTCGCCATGTCGCCCAAGGACATTGTTGCACCGGAAGCAGCCGGGGCCGTGGCTGAAAATGCCCGGAAACTCCAGGCGGACGGGCGTATAACGTTCGAGACGATCCACCTGACAAAGGATGGCCGGAGGATTCCGGTTGAGATAAGTTCCCATCTATTCGACTACCACGGGAAACCGATGGTGCTTGCAGTAGTCCGGGACATCACCGAACGGAAGCGGATCGATGGGGCACTGCGCGAGAGCGAGACCCGGTACCGTTCTCTGTCCGAGGCTTCGCAGGATGTGATCTTCGTCATTGACCGCGAAGACCGGGTGCTCTATGTCAACAACCAGGCCGCAGAAATCCTCCGGAGACCGGCAGAGTCCCTCATCGGGCAGGCCCGGAACAGTATGTTCCCGCCCGAGACCTCCACCCATCAGCACGAGGCGCTCCAGCATGTATTTGAGACCGGCCTGCCGATGCGAAGCGAGGGCCCGATCCCGATCGGGAACGAGACCCGGTGGTTCGATCATGCACTGGTTCCCATCCCGGATGCCGAAGGACAGGTTACCTCGGTGCTCGGGGTATCCCGTGATATCACCAAGCGTATTGCCGCGGAACAGGAGCAGCGGCAGAACGAGCGGAACAACCTGTTCATTGCCGCACACTCCGTGGATATCATCAGCCGCCAGACGCCGGAGAGCATCTGCACCTACACCTCGCCGTCCATCACAACGCTGCTGGGCTATACGGAGCAGGAGATTCTGGGCAGATCTGTGCTGGAGATTATGCATCCTGACGACATTCCCGCGCTGAAGAAGAGTATTGCAGAGATCCGCAGCAGCGGGCAGGAAACCATTACATCGACCATCCGGTTCCGGCACAAGGACGGGCATTACATCTGGTTTGAGTCAACAACCCGGATTGTCCGTGACGGGCGCGGGCGGGTAAAGGAATTTTTGAGCATCTCCCGTGACATCACCCGCAGGATAGCTACGGTTGCACGACTGACTGCTGACCGGATGAGAAAAGAGAGAACGGATTAAACCAGGATTGTCCCGAAAAAGACCGTTGTTGCCGGGCCTTCCATGATCGCGTCCCCATCCTTTAACGTGATAACGAGAGGTCCGCCGGGGGTCTCGACATCCACGACATTACCGGTCAGCCCGAGCCGGTGCACGATGGCGGCGGATGCCGCAGCCCCGGTGCCGCACGAAAGGGTCTCCCCCTCCACGCCCCGTTCGAAGGTGCGGATCCGGATGCTGTTCTTGCCGGTCTTCTCGACAAAATTCACGTTCGCCCCTTTCGGGAAGGATTTGTGGTGCCTGATCTTCGGGGCGACCGTCGCGATGTCAATGGCATCCACGGAGTCCACAACAATGACCGCATGGGGTACGCCCGTGTTTGTGGCATGAACCTCATAGCCCTCGATCGTCTCCTTGTATTCGCCTGTGCCGGTTGCCGGGATCTCCTTCCGGTCATACTGCGGCCGGGTCATCGTGATGGAAGCGGTAAACCCATCCTCGCTGTATCCCATGGTAACCCCGATCTCCCCGGCAAGGGTCTCGACGGTACAGGTATCTTTGACATACCCGGCATCATGAGCAAACTTGGCAATGCAGCGGATGCCGTTGCCGCACATCTCGGCCTCGCTCTCGTCCGGCTGGAGGATGCGCATCCGGATGCTGCTCTTCTTTGACTTCATGAGGTAGATGACCCCGTCAGCCCCGATGCCGAAACGCCGGTCGCAGTAGATTGCGGCGAACTGCGCTTTCATCTCATCAGGGATAACCGTGTGTTCCCATTCATCGATCATGATGAAGTCATTGCCGTTGCCGTGCATCTTGCTGAAATGTATCTCCATGAAGATCTCCTCACCTGTTTTCTGGATTGCCGTTTTGGGGTGACCGCGT
>JBAYMI010000356.1:0-2820 GCA_041663625.1 Methanoregula sp. | reverse complement strand
ACCTGCAGGGACATGTTGGTCCCGAGCATCCCCATGCACGAGATGGCGACAACACCGATCACGATACCGATGGAGGCCAGGAGCGAGCGCGTGAAGTTCAGTTTCACGCTCCGTACCGAGAGCTGGAAGAAGATATCGCCGATCATGATTCCACGATCCTTCCGTCATCCAGACGTATCGTGCGCTGTGCATATTCCGCAACCTTCGGGTCATGGGTGACGAGGATGACCGTCTTTCCTTCTTTTTGGAGGCCGCAGAGGATCTCCATGATCTGGAAACCGGTCTTGCGGTCGAGGTTGCCGGTCGGCTCATCGCAGAGAAGGATCTTCGGGTCGTTGACGAGCGCCCGGGCGATTGCAACACGCTGCTGCTGGCCCCCGGAGAGCTGGTTGGGGCGGTGTATGGCCTTCTCCCTGTCGATTCCCACGGCATCAAGCAGGGCCGATGCCCTGCCGGTCGTGTCGCGTTTCTTGTATTTCAGGATCAGCGGGTACTCTACGTTCTCGTAGGCCGAAAGGAGCGGGATTAAGTAAAACTTCTGGAAGATATACCCGATGGTATCGCGCCGGAGGTGCGTCCGCTCCAAGTTGCTCATCTTGGCCACGTTCTTACCGTCGATATAGAGCTCGCCTGTCGATGGGACATCGAGGATCCCCAGCTGGTTCATCATCGTTGATTTGCCGGATCCTGAAGGTCCCATGATAGCGACAAAGTCGTTCTCCATGATATCGAGAGAGACGTGATTGAGCGCCGTGAAATCCCCGCTCTCGAGGTGGTAGGTCTTGGTGACGTCCACCAGGCTGATAAGGGGAGTATCGGTCATATCCGACCCCTCACTGCTTCTTTATCTTTGACATGATCCATTTCCGCTTTTTATACACAACAACGCCGGCAATCACGATCACAAACATGGCAATGACCGGGTAGAACGAGCTGATGCCACCCTTCGGGCTCGTGATGCTTGAGAGGACGCTGCTGCTGCTTGACGAAGAGCCACCGGGTCCGCCACTCATGCCGCTCATATCGCCGCCGGGTCCGCCGCTCGGCATAGATCCGCTGGAACTGGATGACCTGGTGGAGCTGTTGGACATGCCTCCGGAACCGGAGTATGTCGTCAGATCAAGCGTTTTTGTGACCGAGAAATCCGTGCCGGCTGAGTCCTTCCAGTGGATAACCAGCGGAACGGAGGACAGATCCGCACAGGTGAAAGTGACTTCGAAGCTGGACGAGTCATCCGAGGCAAGGCTGCCCACGGCATATTCCGGATAGGTCCCCGTGCCCTTTGCAGGCAGGCCCACCGAGGCCACAACACCGTTTGCATCCGTCACACCGGTGTTGGTGATATCCCCGGTCAGGTCATAGGTGGTGCCGGAAGACGTGAGTGCAAGGTTATTGATCGTCGGCACTGCTGCATCCTTGGCATTGCCGGGGTTTATCGGCATGACTACAGAAACGTCGCGCTTGATGTCCCCATTCTGGTAACTTATGTTGAACGTGATATTGGTTGCCTTGTGGGGCGTGATGGTAAAGGGTACTTCAACAACACTGTTTGCCGGGATTTCATTGATAAAGGTCACCGACGGGGTGATATCCGAGCCGCTGTCAGAGGTCGTGATATAGACACTCTTGATGGCCCCGTCACGCGGATTGATAAGGCTCAGGTTGACGTCTGCTTCGCTGTCAAGGGTGAAGGTCTCCGGCTGCTTGGAGATCGCAGCATGCAGGTCCTCCGAATCCACCTCAAAGGTGAGGGGGTAGTGGAGGTTTTCAGATTCCGAGGTTTCTACCGAGAAGAGGCTGAAGTACTTGCCATCCATCCCGTTCACGGTCACAAGGAAGGTATAACTGATCGAGTTGCCGGCAGAAAGATAACTCATGGTCTGCCACTTGTCTTCCTTAACGATGCTGATATCGTTCGAAGATGCGAGAAGATTCGGGTTCTTTACACCGATCGACGAGTTGCCGTTATTGGTCAGCGTTACGGTTACGGAACCCTCTTCATAGGGATAGAATACTTCAGGGTCGATAGAAACATCGGTGACGTAAACATAGGATACGCCTCCCGACTTTTCAACAATATCGGCAGCATTCACGGCCGGGATGGCTGCCAGTGCCAGGAGCACGAGCAGGATACAGCTTGTTTGTAGTGATGATATTTTCATGGTTTCACACATTCCATTTTGATGTATGGGCATCCCACCAGACCGGGAACGATGATATCCCCAGCCCGGCCCGGTGTCCCTCGAAATGTTTGTTAAACCATACATGCGGGGTCTTTTATATTCACATCACGGCAAGAAGCCAATTATTGTCCAGACGGGTGATTAATTGAACCGGGCAGTTACCTATATCCCGGGCAACCAGGCGGATCGTTCCGGAGCATTCCGATAGTTCAGGTATCGTTCCGCTCCGCAGGAATGCCTGCAGGTTGATCGCACACATATCCGGGATCGGAAACATGCACATCGCGTGGTTTATCCGTTCCCGCACAAGAAACGGATCCGGAAGGTGTGACAGATCGCGTTCCGGTGCCAGCAGTGCGGGGAGTGTTGCAGCTCCATGGGGGATGTGATCGGTATCCGGGAGCAGGCCGGGCCATCCGAGTTCGTGATCTGGTTCAAGATCACCGGGGAAGAGCGGCGGGTCTGGGTCGATCCCGACAAGCACGATCTCTTCTTTTTGCAGGACATCCGGAAGCGCCGGCCCATGGCCTGCCCGTTCCTCCGGGAGACCGCTCCCGGATCCGCGATCTGCACCGTACACTATACCCGGCCCGATCTCTGCCGGGGGTATGCCTGCTTCCGCATCCTCGTTCTCGGT
>JBAYMI010000355.1:0-2822 GCA_041663625.1 Methanoregula sp. | reverse complement strand
GATGGAGAGGACCCGGTTATTCGTGAAACATTACTGGTATTGATCCACTCTTTTTCAGATTTTTTTTGCCGCACCGTACACCGGATGCTCGTGCCGGACTCCGGGGAATTACGGAACAATACGCTCGTCGTCGGCCTGCCACTTCGGGTCAACGATGCAGAGAAAGACCAGATCGGTCGTGCCGGTGTTCCGGATGAACTGCCGGGCACCCGGTGGGATATGGACGATCTGGCCCGGGCGGACGGGGGCCTGTTCGTCATCGATCTGCATCTCCCCGCTGCCGCTGAGAATGTAATAGAGTTCAGTGGAATGGTCCAGAACATGGGGCAGGGTCGATTCGCCGGGAAGCACGATGGCGTGGGCGATGCTGAAGGAGAGGTCGGACGCTTCCGGCACCTTGTCCGGATGGAGGAGTTCGATGAGGAGCGACTGGTCGATGACCCGTTCGTGGGTATAGTCAGCGATATCACGGATGAGCATGATGGATTCTCATCTCCCGGATGGGCGGCCTGTCAATAAATATTCTCTATCCATGGTTTCGGGCACGTAAGTCAGTATGATCCGGTACAGTGCATCTTTATTGCGCCAGGCAGGTATCATTACAGTAGAGGTTATCATGAAGATCATTGGTATCAATGCAAGCCCGAAGGGCGAGAAGAGCCAGACCCGCCGCCTCGTCATGGGCGTACTCGAAGGTGACCGGCAGGCCGGGGCGGATATTACATTCGTGGACATCTGCAGTCTTGAGATCAAGTACTGCACCGCATGCGGTACCTGTTATGCAAAGGGCGAGTGCATCCATGACGATGATTTCCCGGCACTTCTTGAGAAGATGCTGGATGCGGACGGGATCGTACTCGGTTCACCGAACTACATCAACCAGGTCTCGGCCCAGATCAAGACCCTGCTCGACCGGATGGCAGACGTGGTCCACTGCCAGACATTTGCCGGAAAGTACGGCTGTGCGGTCTGCACCGCGGGCGGGGCAAAAGCGGATGAGGTGGCAGACTACATGAACGAGGCCCTCCGGAGTTACGGGGCCATGACGGTCGGGAAGGTAGGCGTGCTTGTGGGAGCCGACCCGAACGCCATTGTCGGCGGTGAAAAAGAGGCCAAGGCACTGGGGAAGACACTGGCCGAGGCGATCAAAACGAAGTGGTCCGACCCGGCGCAGGAAGCGATCTTAAAGGAGCGCAAAGAGTATTTCAAGCGCATGATCTCGTTCAACAAGGATCTCTGGAAGCACGAGTACGATCACTGGAAGAGTCTCGGGGAACTCTAAAACCCTCCCGCAGATCTCTCTTTTTAAAAAGTGCCGGAGATTCCTCTTGGGAACCGGCCGGGTAAAAAAATAGGGGATGCCGGCACGCGCTGGCACCCGATTATAATCAAAAATATTGTAAGGTGTCGGAGTATCCTTACGTCCGCTTCTTGATCATCTCAAGGGCTTCGAAGGCCTCTTTCCTAACCATGACGTTCTCATCGGAGAGCAGGCCGGTCAGGTGGTCGATCGCCTTCTGGTCGCCGATCTCTCCAAGGAGCAGGGCAGCCCGCATCCTCACATCGCTCTGGTCGTCCTTCAAGACCATGATGAGCGGTGTCGTTGCCGGCTGGCCGAGCATCCAGAGCGCCTCCATGGCGCCGGTCCTGACCCGGTTGTCGCCATCGCGGAAGACCTGCATGAGCGGTGCAATCGCGGGAACGCCGAGTGCGGCAAGCGCCTTGACGGTCTCGATCCGGACCGGCCGTTCGGGATCGTTGAGACATTCAATGATCTTCGGGATGGCCCGGGTGTTGCCGATCTGACCGAGCACTTCGATGACGCCCCGGCGAATACCCGGGTTCTGGTCGCCGAGTGCCGCAATCAGGGTATCGAGGGCCGGTTCGCCGATCGTGACGAGAGCGAGCGTAGCCCTCCGGCAGACCTCGTCGTTCTTATCGATGAGCGCCCGGATCAGGGGATCGATGGCGGGTGCCCCAAGCGAGCAGAGCGTTGCCATGGCCGCGATCCGCACCTTCTCCTGCGGGTCGTTGAGGCTTGCGATCAGGGGGGCAACGGCCCGGGTATCCCCGATCTGGCCGAAGGCAACGGCGGCTTCGTAGCGCACGCCGGCATCCTGGTCCTTGAGCGACTCGATGAGGACGGCTACCGCCCGTTCCTCCTTCATGATCCCGAGCGCCTGCACGGCGCCCCGCCGGATCAGCGGGTGAGCGTGCCGGGTTGCCTGGATCAGGGGCGCAATGGAGGGTTCGCCGATCAGCTGGAGCGCCCGGATCGTCTCCTGCCGTACATCCTCGCCGGGATCGTCCATGGCGCCTATCAGCGGGTGGATGGCCGGCCCGCCGATCTTACCGAGCGTGTCGGCGGAACCCCGGCGGATGATCCAGTACTCGTCCTTGAGCCCGCGGATCAGTGGCTCGATGAAGGGTTCGCCCAGGTCTCCTACCGATCGGACCGCCGCCCAGCGGGCATCGAGATCGCCCTCGGTCAGTGCCTTAAGGAATGTATCGTAGCGCTCCTTCTGTGCCCGGAGGCGCGCCTCTTCCTGCTCGTCCTTGCCTGACTTGAACAGGTTGAGAAATTTCTTGCCAATACTCATGTGACTTCTCCGAACGAATATTAGTATAAATACCCTCAAATAGGTATCGGCGGGGATTCGAAGCCGCTTGTGGCAGATCTCTCTTTTAAAAATGGTCAAAACAGGGAAATGTGTACCGGAAATTTCACCGGTTACTGCTTGTAACCCACCGTGAATTTAACCGTGCTGGAAGCGGTCTTCGGGACATCGTACACATACATGGTATAATCCCCGGTGGGCATG
>JBAYMI010000354.1:0-2846 GCA_041663625.1 Methanoregula sp. | reverse complement strand
TTTGTTATGGATATGCTCATCCGCAGATGCTCATCTTCCGTTCCCGACACGATCGCTATGGCGGCCCGGGCTGAGGGCATGGACGCGGAACAGATGGCCCGGCTCGTGGCTGCCGGCCGGATTGTGATCCCGCACAACCTCCTGCGGAAGCATGCCTCCTGCGCAATCGGCGAGGGCTGCACCGTGAAGGTGAACGTAAACGTCGGGACTTCGGGCACCCGGTGCGACTATGCGCTTGAGGAGAAAAAGGCAAAGGCGGCGCTTGAAAACGGCGCCGACGCGATCATGGATCTCTCGACCGGGGGAGACCTTGTGGCGATCCGGAAAAAGATGCTCGCCCTCGATACCACGGTCGGCACTGTCCCTATCTATGAAGCGGTGCGCCGGGCGGGAAACGCTGCGGACGTGGACACCGACCTGCTTTTCAAAGTAATCCGGGAGCACTGCGAACAGGGCGTGGATTTCTTAACGCTCCACTGCGGGGTGAACCGGCAGGTGCTTGATGCCCTCAAACTCGACCCGCGCCTGATGGGCGTTGTGAGCCGGGGCGGGACGTTCCACTGTGCGATGATGATGCTCCGCGACGAGGAGAACCCGCTCTATGCAGAGTTCGACTACCTGTTAGAGATCCTCGCGGAATACGATGTCACGGTGAGCCTTGGTGACGGGATGCGGCCCGGTTGCCAGCAGGACGCAGAAAAACTTGCAAAGTCGGTCGAGTACGTAACGCTCGGGACCCTTGCCCGCCGGGCCCAGGCCGCCGGCGTCCAGCGGATGATCGAGGGGCCGGGTCATATGCCCCTCGACCAGGTGGGCTACAACGTGCGGATGATTAAAGAGATCACCGACCATGCACCGCTCTACCTGCTCGGGCCCATTGTCACCGACATCGCGCCCGGCTACGACCACGTGGTTGCGGCCATCGGTGGGGCAGAGGCCTGCCGGAACGGGGCGGACTTCCTCTGCATGGTCTCGCCAAGCGAGCACCTCGCCCTCCCGGACGTTGACGATATTATCGCTGGGACAAGGGTTGCCAAGATCGCAGCCCATGTGGGGGATATGTCCCGGCGGCCCGAGGGCTACCGGATGGAGCGCGAGGTAAAGATGGCCGAGGCCCGGCACGACCTTGACTGGGATGCACAGTTTAAACTCGCACTCTACGGGGACCATGCAAAGGCGATCCATGTCCGGGACGGGGACACGGACACCTGCTCGATGTGCGGGGATTTGTGTGCTATTAAGATGGTCCGGGAATTGTTTGAGGGGAAGGGGAAGAAACGCAATCATCAGAAGTGACAAAATGACCCTTGAAAAGAAGGATGTGATTAAAACAATTGAAAAAACAATTAGCAGATATGCGGAATGGAGAAACGATCCTACTTCCAGTGGTGCATGGGGAATTCATACACTATTAGTCGAAACGATTTGGCAGTGTGCTCCAGATAATAGCTCGTTTAGAAGAAATGCAAAATACATTATTGATCGCCCATTAACTCAATATTCTCCTGCAGCTTTTCTCAGTTTTAGTGATGAAAAAAAATTATTTGAGGATATTGAGGCACTGCTCTCGGTCTTATCTGCATTAAAAAATGCATATGAAGATAATCTTCTAATTAATGTTCAACAACGAATTCACGCGGACATTTTTGAAGATTTTATCGAAATTGCAGACAAGTTTCTGCAAGAAAGTGAAAAATTGAAATGTCCTGCCGCAGTGATGCTTGGATCTGTTCTAGAAACTCATATTCGAAAGTTATGCGAAAATAATGGGATAAAAACCACAATAATTAAAGGAGAAAATGAAAAATTCCGTCATTTGCATGATATGAATGCGGAGTTAGTAAAAAAAGGAGTCTATAATACCTTACAACACGGGCAAATTGATGTCTGGTACAAAATTCGGAGCGAAGCTGCACATGGAAATGATACTGCATATTCCAAACAACAAGTCGTTGAAATGCTTTCAGGGATTCGGCGATT
Organism: Methanoregula sp.; assembly: GCA_041663625.1. GTDB lineage: Archaea > Halobacteriota > Methanomicrobia > Methanomicrobiales > Methanospirillaceae > Methanoregula. The sequence goes on along the minus strand of JBAYMI010000354.1, from coordinate 866 downwards.
TATCGGTGAGTATCCTGCTTAAGATTAATTTTTCAATCCTCGATTTAATTCAGCAATAGCCATTTGTGCATCACTCTGCCGCTTTTGCAACTATCCGTTGTGATAACCTACAAGCAGGTAATATCCACGGCATCGCAAAGTGCGGGGGTACCCCCCACCTGCCCGGACACATGGGGGGTAGGGGGTACCCCCTCTCCCATACGGATTTGTTGGGGACCGAGCAGTCCGGTACTTTTCCGGCAAAATACTGTTGGTTAAAACCGTGTTTGCGCGGAATCAGACGATGTAGTTGATGATTCTGCACAAAACCGGAAGGTATGGTTTATGATTTTGTTCAAAATCGTAAAGTATAATCGACGATTTCTTACCATTTTCGAGCACTACAGTGCACGAAAATAGGCAAAATCGTGCATTACGATGTAACAAATGCACGGAAAAACAAGGACCGCTGATGCGGACCCGGCGCCTGTCAGAGGTCAGATCTCGTATTCCGGTGGAATAATCGCGGACAGGACCGGTATAATTGCGGGGACTACCTCCCATGCGATCTCCATGATCAGCTCCTTGTCCGGCCGGCAAAAGTCTGCTTCGAACGAATCGTACATCTTCATGAGGCGTTCCCAGGGGATCTCCGGGTATTTCCGGCGGGTCGGTGCATCGACTCTTTGTGCGGAGACCGCCAGCCACCGGCAGTGATAGGAAATTGCGTGGAAGAGCATCTCGTCGCTGTCGATCATTTCAGCAGAGGTATTTTCGGTGATCTTTTTGAGATTCCGTGCCGAGATGAGCATATCGAGAAGGTAGGACATCTGGCGGAGGACGGGAGGTTTCCCGGAAAGTATCCCTTTCCTTCGGATGTAGTTCTC
>JBAYMI010000353.1:0-2853 GCA_041663625.1 Methanoregula sp. | reverse complement strand
CTTCTGGACATCTTCCGGCGTGTGCATGCACGGCGATGTCGTGATCTCGATTAAGGGGATGCCGAGCCGGTCGAGCGAGAAGACCTCGTCCCTGACCCGCTGGGCTGCCTCCTCCTCAAGGCAGATAGTCTCGATCTGCCCGCCGTTCGGCAGGGCCCCGTTCAGCGCAACGAGGGCCGTGCGCTGGAACCCGCTGGTGTTCGAGCCATCGATCACGAGCTTGCGCATCGTGTGCACCTGCGGCACCGGGGTCATGCCAAACATCTTCCCGATCGTAAGACAGACCGCGAGCGCCTCGTCATTCATCGGCGCCGGGGGTTCCTCATCGTTCTCGACAAGACAGGTCGTGTCGTAGGCATAGTACTGGAACTTCCGGTCGCTCTTCATCTCCTCTTTTGCAGCCCGGTCGATCTCTCCCATCTCGCTGACCGTTGCCCGGAGAAACCGCGAGAACTCGCCGTGATGCTCGGATGTCTCGCGAAGGGTTGTCGGGCAGTGGCAGAAGAGTTTCTCCGCAGTGTCCAGCTGCTGGTGGATCTCGATTCCGGCAACAAGGCCGGCCTTCTTATAATCCATGGCCGCTCCTCCTGTTGTATTCCCCTTTGAGATCTGCCTGCATCAGTGCCGCGGCCTTCGTTTTATCCTTCTCATTGCCGAGCACCCACATCATCTTGACCAGCGCAGCTTCCGGCAGCATGTCGCCGCCCTCGATGACACCGGCATCGAGCAGGTCGCGGCCGGTATCGTACACCCGGTCGCAGACCCTGCCGTTCATGCACTGCGAGGTCATGACAACCAGCGTCCCGCTTTCGGCAAGGTGTTTTAGCGGAGGGATGAGCGTTGTGCTGGTATGCCCGAGCCCGGTCCCCGCGATGACGAGCCCGTGATAGCCTTCGCAGGCCTTCAGGATGTCCGGTGACATGCCCGGGAAGAACTGGATGAGGGCGCAGTGCGGATCGAGCTTGTCGTGGAGTGCCAGGTTATGGGTTCCGCGACGGACTGCCTCCGGTGCCAGGGTGACCTTCCGCAACGGGTACTCGATCTCCCCTATGGGTGAGATGCCCATGCTCCGGAACGCGTCGCGCCGGGAGGTGTGCATCTTGCGCACCCGCGTACCCCTGTGGATGGCGCAGGTGTCGTCGTTGGTGGTCGCATGCATGACAACCACGACTTCTCCCAGATCGCTCGTTGCCGCAGCCGCAGAACATGCGGCATTCATCGCATTGTCGCTGGAGGGGCGATCCGCGGATCGCTGGGAGCCGACGAAGACGATCGGGACCGGGGTATCGATCATGAAACTGATCGCTGCTGCGCTGTAGGCCATGGTGTCGGTCCCGTGCGTGACGATGATCCCCTTTGCACCACCCTTGATCTCGTCATAAATGGCCCGGGCAAGATCCTGCCAGATGGTCGGGGTCATGTTCTCAGAGAGGATGGTGGCAAGGGGGATGGTGCGGTAATTGGCGATCTCCGCCAGTTCCGGAATGGCAACGAGAATATCGCTGGCATTGAACTGGCTGGTCACCGAGCCCGTGCGGTAATCGATCCGGCTTGCGATGGTCCCGCCCGTTGAGACGATGGAGAGGGTGGGCAGGTTTTTGTTCTGCTGGATCTCGTGGGGCTTTGCCGCAGGATGGGCCGGGCGTTCAACAAAGGTACAGGTCCCGGAGGGAACCCCGATATTGTATCCCGAGGTGAGTTTGACAACGGCCATGCCGTCGCGTTCGGTGATATAAATGCCCTTCCTCTTCGTCCCGCCATAGGTGCACTCAACGAGATCTCCTGAAACAAACTGTGCTGTTATGCTACCAGCCTCCGTGCTGTCGTGATAAGAATTTTTTCCGCCAGGTCAATGGATGCATGTATCTTCTTGGTGCCTGCGGTATCTGTGGCAAGCTGTCTCTTCCGCTCTATGATGGCTTTCTTTGTTGCCGCCGGTGCAGGCCCGCCCGGTGCCGTGCGGAGTGCAAGGGAGTGCTGTACATCGAGCATCCGGTCGATCTCCTTCTGGGTCAGGCCCAGGTTCTCCAGGGAGATCTTCGTGTCCACTTCCTGGGCTGCAATTTCCAGCGTTGCCAGGGAGAGGTCGCCCTTCTGGACTGCCCGCCCGACAATGTTGTGGGCGGTCCTGAAGGGGAGCCCGTACGACCGGACCAGCGAATCGGCAAGCTCGGTGGCGGTTGAGTTGCCTTTCCCGGCCTCTTCTGCCATCCGCTCTGTCTCGAACGTTGCCCCGGCAAGCATGTCGGAGAGGATGACAATGCTGTCGTGTGCATCCTGCACCCCGCGCCAGAGATGAGGAGTGAGGTCCTGCAGGTCGCGGTTGTAACTCATCGGGAGCCCCTTGACCGTGACGAACGCACTGGAAAACGCCCCGAAAACCGCGCCGGACTTAGCCCGCATGATCTCGGCGATATCCGGGTTCTTCTTCTGCGGCATGATGGATGACGTGGAACAGACCGCGTCGTCGAGGGTCACGAACCGGACAAATGCCGAACTCCAGATGACCAGCTCCTCGCAGAGCCGGCTCGTGTTCGCCATCAGGATGCTTAAGTCCGCGAGGGTCTCAAGTGCGAAATCCCGGGTGGCAACCGCATCCATCGTGTTGGTCACGAGACCGTCGAAGCCAAGGAGGCCTGCCGTGAGATTCCGGTCGATTTGGTATCCCGTGGAGGCAAATGCGGCAGCTCCGAGGGGGGAGCGGTTGACCCGGGAATAAGCCGAGAAGAGCCGGTCGAAGTCCCGGGAGAACGCCTGCTCGTAGGCAAGGAGGTGGTGGGCAAGCGTTGTCGGCTGGGCATGCTGGAGATGCGTGAACCCGGGCATTGCGCTTGTGGTATGCTTTTCAGCAAT
>JBAYMI010000352.1:0-2859 GCA_041663625.1 Methanoregula sp. | reverse complement strand
CTCCCGGAGCCCCTCGATACACCAGGTCCCGACGAATTCCCCGACTTTCTTGGGAGAGCGGGAGATCTGGGTGTCGTGCTCCGAGCAGTGGATAACCTTAACCCCGACTTCCATGGCAAGTTCAGCAAAGTTCTGGTCCTGGATCAGCTGTTTTAACCGGTCCGGGTCTTTTGCGATCTTATCCTCGATCATCCGGTTGGCGATGTCGACAAGCCCGTGCTTGGCAAAGTGCGAGATGAGGCCAGGATTTGCACCGTGGTCCACGACACAGGTGGTGGCATCGTCCTTCCAGTCCTTTGTCAGCTCCATGAGTTTCATCTGCCGGAAGTACAGGGTTTTCTCGTACGGGCTTGCCGTGGCGGCGACCGCCTCGGGATCCCAGGCTTCCACTGACGTATTGACATAGAGGACATCGTGGTCATGGCACCACTGCACGACCTCGCAGCAGTCGATGTTCCACGCCTCGTCGATCAAAAGGCCGCCGGGGGTAAGATATTCGGAAAGGACTTTGCCAAGGTTTTCCTGGGTGATCTTCTGTTTGAAGAACCGGAGGCCTCGTGTGGTCCAGGCCTTGAGATCCGCTGATTTATCCTTGAAATCGATGATGGTGATGTTCTCCAGGGGAATGTTCACATGGCGAAGCAGGATGGGGAACATGCACTTGCAGACAGCACCATATCCGATGATCAGAACCTTGTTTTTGAATTCCACAACAACCCTCCCGGCTCATGTTACGGATGAGCTTAATTGATCTCTTTGTCCTGTTCCCTAATAAACTCATGAGCGTTATCCGGCAGTATCCTGTAACGACGCACCGGATCGCGGTTGTATGGCATATGCCACGCAGATAAGCGATCTCTCCAGGCCCCGGCCGGGAGTGCGGGAACCGGATAGTGCCTGTCCGGGCAATGCATCCCCGGTGCAGCCGGCCGCCCTTTTCCCTTCGTCAATCATTACAATGATGTATTTATTGTGGTGGAGAACATACATATCAGGAGTCATAACACTAGTCAATAAGATATTTTTACGGAGTGGCGGATTTTGGCAGATAAGAATGCACCAATGAACCAACAGGAACTGATGACCCTGCAGAACTACCTGCAGGAATACGGGCAGCAGGCCGAGATCTTTGTCCAGCAGTTACAGATGCTGGAGAACGGCAGGCTGGAGGCACATGCAGCTATCGAATCCCTGGAAGACATGCTCGTAACCGAAGACGGGACGGTCCTCCTCCAGATCGGCGGCGGGGCGAGTGTCCGGGCAAAAGTCCTAGAACCCGAGAAGGTCCTCCTTGCGATAGGTTCGGAAGTTGTTGTCGAGCGATCCAACAAGGACGCGATCGATTTCCTAAAAGAGCGGATCATGGAGATGGAAGCCTCGCAGAAGAAGGTGGCTGAGACGCTCGACCGGCTCCGTGCCCAGATGAACGAGATCAATAAAAGGATCGAGTCGGGATACCAGCAGGCAATGGCTGCCGGCCAGGTTCCCGAATAAACGGAGTTTTCAGATCCATGTTCGGGGGTCTTCGGGAGAAACTCAAGGCGGCACGTGCCCGTCTCGGGGGGAGTATCCAGGCAGCAGCGGGAAAGGCGGAGGCTGAAGCGGCAGCTCTTCCCGCACCGGGTTCCCCGGCAGTACAGTTTGCCCCCGCGTCCCCCTCCTTTGTCGACAAGGTCAAAGTCCTTATCACGGAACGGGAACTGATCGTATCCGAGAAAGACCTTGGCGATGCCCTCTCCGAACTGGAGATGACGCTTCTTGAGAGCGACGTTGCCCTCCCGGCTACCGATGCGATCATCATCAGCGTCCAGAAGAACCTTGTCGGGAAGCACCGGAAGATCGGTGAATCGGTTGACGCCCTTGTTGTGAACGCCCTGAAGGTGGCCCTGCTGGATGTCCTGGGCAAGGGCTTCGATCTCAAGGAATATATCGCAAAGCACGAGCGCCCGGTGAAGATCCTCTTCACCGGTGTGAACGGGACCGGCAAGACCACGACCGTTGCCAAGATCGGCGCATACCTCAAGAAAGAGGGGTTCACGGTCGTGATCGGGGCCGGCGACACGTACCGGGCCGGCGCAATCGAGCAGATCGCCGTGCATGCCGAGCGTATCGGTATCCGGGTCATCCAGCACCAGGAAGGGGCCGACCCCTCCGCGGTGCTGTTTGACACCGTGGAATATGCAAAGTCGCACAAGATCGATGTTGTCCTTGCCGATACCGCGGGACGGTTCCATAACAAGGCGAACCTCATGAGCCAGCTGGAGAAGATCAAGCGCGTCATGAAACCCGATCTCGTGGTATATGTTGACGAAGCCGTTGCCGGCAACGATGCGGTGACCCGGGCTTTCGAGTTCGACAAGACCGTTGGTGCGGATGCCGTGGTGCTGACGAAAGCCGACATGGACTCCCGGGGAGGTGCTGCGATCTCGATCGCCCATACGATCGGAAAACCCCTGATGTTCCTCGGAGTGGGGCAGGCCTATGATGATATCCTGCCCTTTGTACCGGAGATTGTTGTTGAAGATCTGCTGGGTGGTGCATAATGCTCGACGGCCTCTCGTCATCCCTCAAGGATGCGCTCAAGAAACTCTCCGGCAAGACGGTTGTTGACCGGGCCGCAGTCGATGAACTGATCAAGGATCTCCAGCGGGCGCTGATCTCCTCGGATGTCAACGTCAAGCTCGTCATGGAGCTCTCCAAGTCGATCCGCACCCGCTCGCTTGACGAGGAGCCTCCCAAGGGCATGAACGTCCGCGAGCACGTGCTCCGGATCGTGTACCAGGAACTGGTCCGGCTTGTCTGGGCATCCAGCGATGTCCGGCTCGAACCCCAGACCATCCTCATGGCCGGCCTCCAGGG
>JBAYMI010000351.1:0-2885 GCA_041663625.1 Methanoregula sp. | reverse complement strand
GGGCGACTGCCACCGCATCTTTCACGGCCGCCTCGTCATACCCGAGATTGGTCGGCCCGAATGCCACATCCTGGTACACGGTCGGGGCAATGATCTGCCGGTCCGGGTTCTGGAGTAGGAACCAGACCTTTCGCCGGATCTGGCGGAGCGAGCGGGTATCGTACCGGATCTGCTCGTTGTCGAAGAGCATGATCCCGGTATCCGGTCGGATCATGCCGTTGAACATCTGGAGGAGCGTGGACTTGCCGGCGCCATTCGGGCCCACGAGCGCGATCTTCTCGCCCCGCCGGATATGGAAGCTGATTCCCGTGATTGCCTCCCGGCCCCGGGGGTAGCGGTACCGGATATCCCGTGCTTCAAGAACAATGTGGCTCATGGTAACTCACCTATAACAATGTCATCCCCTGCGACGCGACAACAGCCACCGACACGGCCAGCAGGAACAGGACGAGGGCAGTAACCGATCGTGCCCCGGCCGGCCGGTTCTCACCCAGCATCGCAAACTTCCCGTCATAACAGCGGGCATCCATGGCCCGGATCAGGTCGTCGCCCTCATCCCAGCTCGCGATGAACGCCGCCCCGCACATTGTGGCAAACGTCTCGATAGATTCGCGCCACGATGAGTATCCCAGGCGCATCACCTGCGCACGGTGGATCTGCTGCACCTGGTCCATCAGGATGAAGATCGTGCGGTAGATGATCATCGCAAGATCGATCACGAAATCCGGCACACGACACTTCCGCATCACCACGAAGAGATCGGTCATCGGGGTGGTCAGCGCAATGAAGAGGAGGGCTGACATCCCCCCGATCACCCGGCAGAGGATGAAGAATCCCGTGTTGATGCTCTCCCGGGTGACCGAGAGGGAGATGAACGGGAGCGGATCCCAGATCCAGTAGACATGCTCCCCACCGGAGATCAGCACGATTACCAGTGCACTGATCAGGGCAAACCAGAGCGGGATAAGGAAGAGTTCCGCGTACGTCCTGACGTCAATCCGGGCAAGAAGGAGCACGGCACCGGAAAGGGCCAGAGCGATAAAAAGAGGGGGCAGGTATCCTGTTGAGAGGAGGCAGAGGACGATGGCGCCAAGGCCGGCCACCAGCTTGACGGTTGTATTGACCTCGCGCAGGCCGTTGTTCTGGGCCACATCCTCCAGCAGTTCCTCGAACATGGATCATCAGTTGGACTTTGCCTCGGTTAGGCTTTTCTTCTGGCCCAGCCAGTAGCCGAACACGCCGCCAACGATGATACCACCGACCGCTGCCTGGAAGGCAAAGAGGCAGGCCTCGATCTCACCGCTTGGGGGTTCCCACTGGGGGACGAGCGGGGTAAAACTCTCCACCGGTTTCCCGGTCAATTCGGCGATCTGGTTGGATCCCACGTTATCAGAACCCGCAAACACGGCATCCTTCATGGTTGAACTGGTGTAGAGGAATACTGCGCAAAATCCAAGAATCGCAACGACAGCCAGGATCTCAAGCCAGTAATTCTTCGCCATTATGCCTCACCCCGGGCTGCGTTGATCTGGTTCTCCGAGAAGATCTTCATCCGTATGAGAATGTCGGGCTTGAGGGCAACGATGTATTTGAAGACCAGCGCAAGAACGATACCTTCAACGATTGCGAGCGGCACCTGCGTAAGCGCAAAGATGGCCATGAACATCACGAACGAACTTGCAAAACCGCCAACCTGTGCGGGGTAGGCAAGCGCCAGCTCAAATGAGGTCACAACGTACGTGAACAGGTCTGCAAGGGCTGTCGCAAGGAAGATTGTGAGGTAGATGTTGACCGACGTGTCTTTCAGCAGCCGGTAAATCGTGTACCCGACCAGGGGACCTACAATCCCCATCGAGACGATGTTCGCCCCGAGCACGGAGAGCCCGCCATGGGCAAGGAAGAGGGCCTGGAAGAGGAGGACGATGGCGCAGATGACCGACGTAATCCACGGCCCGAAACAGATAGCCGAGAGGCCGGTACCGGTTGGGTGGGAGCAGCTCCCGGTGACCGACGGGAGTTTCAGGGAGGAGAGGATGAAGATGAACCCTCCCGTCACCCCGAGCAGGGGCAGTGCCTCGCGATCTGCTTCCATTACTTTTTTCAGACGCCATACACCATACGCCAGGCAGGGCAGCGCAACGAGCCACCAGATGATACACCACTGCCAGGGCAGGAATCCTTCCATGATATGCATGATATTCAGGATCAATTTTACTTGCCTTAAGTAAATAAAAGTTGCTTTGTGTGAGCGGGGGACTATATAAAGAACGATCCGGGCGGAACAATCAATCTCAGGGTGCGGCAGAAGGACGTCACCGTTTGCCGAAGTCCCACCCATTATATCCCGCTCGTGCAAACCTGATCAGCATGAAGCATGCACCGGCCGGCGCGGGAACGATCCCGCCGGCACAATCCCCGGGAGCGTTCTTTGCCACCCACCCCTCCCGGGCCGACACTTTTACCGAATCCGTGATCCGGGAGATGACCCGGCTCGCGCTGAAGCACGATGCGATCAACCTTGCGCAGGGATTCCCGGACTTTCCCTGTCCACCTGAACTCAAGGCCGCAGCGTGCGAGGCCGTGAAAGACGACATCAACCAGTACGCTATCACGTGGGGAGCACGGGATCTCCGGGAAGCGCTTGCAGCACGGGTGAAGAAGTTCAATGGCATGCACTTCGATCCCGAGGCAGAGATCACCGTCACCTGCGGCTCGACCGAGGCGATGATGGCCTCGATGCTCGCAATCATCCAGCCGGGCGACGAGGTTGTGGTGCCTGAACCATTTTATGAAAATTATGGCCCGGATGCCCAGATCTCCGGGGCATCACCGAAATTTGTCCCGCTCGCGGACGACTTCTCCATTGATGAAGAGGCGTGGAAGGC
>JBAYMI010000350.1:0-2887 GCA_041663625.1 Methanoregula sp. | reverse complement strand
CCATGTTTCCCCACCTACATTATACCGAGCCGGCTGAGGATCTCCTCGGCGGCCTTGTTGTTCTCGAAGCTCACGATGGCCTTCTTCTGGCCGTGCGTGTTCATGAGCGTCCTGACGCTCTTGACTTTCTGGCCGAATGACTTCTCGATCTCGCGCTTGACATCGTACTTGGATGCCTCGCGATCGACAAGGAACTGGAGCTTGCTCTGGTTCTCAAGGAGGACCATTGCCTTTTCCGTGACAAACGGGTACTTAAGGGTCATTTACCTTCCCTCCAGACGTACAAGTGCGCTCTCGGTCCAGACGGTCAGACGGCCTGCCTGCATACCGGGTGCAAGGTGCTCGACATTCAGCTGATCAACGGTGACCACATCGACACCGGAGAGGTTGCGGGCTGCGAGCAGCGGCTTCTCTGCGGTGACAATCAGCAGGCTCTTTCTCTGCTTGAACCTGCGGCCACGCATCTTGCCCCTGCCGGCACGGACCTTCTTGCTGTCCTTTGACCGCTCGATATCATTGTAGACACCAGCAGTGGTGAGCGCGGAGATGACATCCTTTGTCTGGCCGAGTGTCTCGAACTTGTCCTCAAGGACAACCGGAACTGCGCCTTCAAAGACGTGTCCCCGGCACTTGATGAGTTCTGCACTGATGCTTGCTGCAACTGCTGACCGGAATGCCTTCTGTTTCTCCTTCTGGTTGATCTCCTTGATCAGGATCTTTGCAACCTTCGGGGGGTGTGCCTCACGACCGCCCTTTGCCTGCGGGACTTTTGCCGCGCGGGAGCCGTTCTTGAGACGGGGGACGTGCGATGAACCGCGACCGCTACCCCAGCCGACTGCAGAGGAACGGATGCCGGCAAACGGGTCGGTCCCGTGCGGCTGTCTCCGTACGCTCTGGAGAGCCATAACTGCCTTCTTGATCAGATCGGGGCGGTAGTCCTCGGAGAAGATCTCCGGAAGTTCGATGTCTTTTGCGACGCCGCCATCAAGTAATTTAACCTGTGCTTTCATCTCTGATCATCCCTGCTTGCTCTGGACGCTCACGAACTGGATTGCCGGCATCCTGACGACATGTTCACCTAGGCGGATTGCGGGCCTGATACGGATGAGCCGCTTTACCGGGCCGGGAATAGACCCCTTGATGAGCACGTACGGGTTTTTGAGCACACCATAGTGCAGGAAACCGCCGGCGGGAGTGATCTCGCTTGCGTTCTCGCTGACTTTTAAGATGCGCTTGTTGAACTCGGTGCGCTGCTGGAATCCCAGCTGACCAACCTGCGGGACTTCCCAGCGGACGTGGTGGGGATTCCATGGTCCAAGAGTACCGAGGTGACGTTTCTTGCCGCCAACCGCGTGTTTGCGCTTGCGCAGTGCAATGCCCCAGCGTTTTACGGCGCCGTTTGTTCCCTTACCGGTGGTAATGGCAGTAATATCTGCATACGCGCCGGACTGGATCACATTGTTGAGGGTGACTTCCTTTCCAAGGAGGCCCTGGGCAAACTCGAAGAGTTTCTTGATGTCCGAACCGCCGACCTTGATCTCCATGAGGTCAGGGACTTTCTTCGGAACACCGCTCATCGATGCCGGCTGCGTGTACGTGACTGCGTAGATCTCGGCAACGGTTCCTGCGGCAACTGCATCGGAGAACTTCTTCAGGGCTGCATTCCGGTCATAGTCCTTGGGGAGGGTAATCCTGCGTCCAAGAACGGTATCGAGCTGTTCTGCCCAGAGTTCGGTGAACGCATGTTTGCCATAGGTATCCTTGCTGTAGGCGCGGATCGCTGCTACTTTCATGGCGGGAACTTCAATGACCGTTACCGGGACCATAATCTCTTTGCCCTCGGTCGGACTGCTCTTGTGGTCGTCCACCATGATAACATGCGTCATACCTACTTTGTATCCGGCAAATCCCTGGAGGATCGGTGCTCCCTCGGTGGAGGGCCACGACTGGTATTTCGGGATCGGACTCTTTGCACGCTTTCTCGGGCTGAATGCAAGAGATCCACGGCGTGGTCTGTTAATTTTTGGCATGTGTTAATCCATCCTCATCTTGCGTGTAGGTTATTCTCATTGCGACACGTGTGAGATTGATCCGAGATGTGTGATGACTTCGTTTGTGCCAGAAGCCAACACGCGACGGAGGTGATCGCCAATAACGGCAGTTTGAGCATACAATCCTTGATGGGTTGTTTGCACAACTGACCGATGACGTATCACCCGGTATGGAGATGCGTATGAGAGATGTTCTCACCGCTGTGCCGGTGTGCACCAGCATTCCTGTCTCGCGAAAGAAGATCCTGATAATGGCGCATCCACGTGATTTTTACGTGAAGAGGGCACGTTGCACGAACGTTGGCCCATGCGCCTGATCAGACCCACTCTGTCAGCCTGTTGTGACGAATCACAACTCCTTCTCGGGATACCCTCGCCATTCTGGCGGGGTCCACCAATCAAGGTTCTCCCACGGCACAACCGCCACTCCAGTGTCCGGATGCATGGTCGCGCCGTTCACAGATTGTATATGTCCCAGACGGGGGGACATATACTTCTGTAGAGGATAACCTCATATCGGCTTCCATAATTATAGCATAAAAGAACATATAAATATATGCTAGAGGTTCAGGACAAATGGATCGGGAGGACAAGAACCGGGACTTGCAGAAATTGTCAGCCGAAGTACAGTTCGCCCTGATCCGTAATATAGACAATGATGTCTTCGCATACTACCCGGGCCTTGCAGGCCTCTGAACGGGATTCCCTCAGGCGGTTGATCAGGGAGATAGTATCGTATTTGACCTTGATGTTGATCTTTTCAGCCTCACCGAAGATGATGGCAGGGACATTGAAGAGATCAGTTCCGGACGGGATGGTGCAGAGATGAGTTGCAT
>JBAYMI010000349.1:0-2894 GCA_041663625.1 Methanoregula sp. | reverse complement strand
GGGGCAGATAAATATATGCACATAATGTGCATTAATCACTAAATGTGCATCAGCCCCATGAGGAGGTATGCCTGATAAGGAAAATATCGTGAAGTCCCGGCTCCATCACGGTTCCCATTCCCTTGATCTCACCATCCCCTCCGGGGTTGCCAAGACCAGGAGGATCAATCCCGGCGATGTGTTCCGGCTTGTAGTGAAAGAGGACAAGGACACCCTGGTCCTGGAGTACGAGCGTGTGTATTCGGCCAGGGGATGAATGTGCCTGAGTGCCGGAGCGTAGTGCCTGGCAATGGGGGTTGGCCGGCCGGGTACTTTGAGAGGGTGCCTGTTGTTGATACGTGAGGGGTCTGACGCTCAGGTCCGCGTTGGCTTAAGGCCCGATCACCCGGTTTATCCGGGGTTTTGATTACGGGAGTGGCGATTATACGAACGAGCGAAAGAAATCCTTTAAGAAAAAGACGGCAAAGCAGATCGGGAAGGAGATCCGTGAGCTGCAGAAGTCTTTGTGATTTTTTTCTGACGGCATGGTACGTTACACCGTGAACAAATGGTGTAATTCCGGCCAGCCACAGGCCCTCAATTTCCGGGGGATGCTGCCCGGGAACATTCCTGTTTCCGGTTAAAATCCCCATTATGCCCTGCGTCAGGCTGGCTACCCCATTGATTCTCTCTGGAATTAATGTAATCGTATGAAATTTTTTACATTGCCAATATATATTTTATAGGATTTTTTATATTGCCAATGTATAAAATTTGCAACAGATCTCTCTGATAACGGTATACATATCAGCAACGGACGCTGTCTCACTGAACTCCTGTCGGATTGCATGAAAACCCCTGCACCAGGTACGCTCCCAGGAATATTCAATCGCGTCGTGGATTGCCGGTACAGCATATTCGATCGGTGCCCATTGATACGGTGCCGGGATATCCTTTTTCCGCTGCATTGCCCGGGTTATACAGGTACCCGGGGGAATTACGAGCCAGATGACCGTGATCGGTATCCCGGACCCACGGAGGGCGTCCCGGACTTCCCCGACATGGGGACCCATGCCGGAAAATTCCAGGATTCCCGGTACGGGCCTGCCACATATCTCAAGAAAATGGTCCCAGGCAGAGACCTCTCCTTCGACTGTGCTGTTACTATAACTGACCCGGCATGCATCGATAGATGCGTACGGGAACCCGGTATCCCGTGCCAGGTATTCCGCAAGGGTTGTCTTTCCGGATCCCAGCGTCCCGATCAGGAGGATCTTTCGGGGGCTGATAACGAGCCTTCCTGCAGTACAAAAATCATGCGGGTCCATGCCGGTTCCTGCTCACCGTTTTGTTCGGACTGTCAGGTATCCCTTGACCGTTGACGCCGGGATACATTCTCCGTTACCCTGATCTCTTCGTTCCATCTCATTTTTCCCGGTTTTCTCTTCGTGATTTTCATCATCAGGATCGCACCATCCGCAATGCCTGCATTCGATGCACGAAGATCTGACTGAACGCTTGCAGTCCCCGGGGTAAGGATCCGGTTTTCTTTTCGGATCATAGCGCTCGTTTTTAATCCGCGTGAATGTGCGATCCGGATTGAGCCGGTGGTTATACCGGTGATGACACATGCGATACTCCATATTGAGCATGCAGTACCCTTCAATGGTGATATAACTCCAGGAATGAACCGCCGGATAATCTTCGGTATCCTGTATCTTCTTCATGTTCTGCGTACCGGTTTTTTTCCTGATCCCAATGGGTTTGTGGTTGGACGGGCGGTCGTGGCCCGGGCGTCTTATTTCTCCTGGTCCGGCCCCGGCAGGCTCTCCTCCGGGTTCAGGCAGACGTTGCCCCGTCTTGCGTTTATTCATCGCTGAACCAGAATGCCCACACGATGAATGATCCAATCCCGAGAAGAAATACCACTACAAACACTACCGGCGTATACCGCCTCTCGTCGCATACACGAAGCACGCCGTAGAGCGCGAGGCCGGGGACCGGCCCGGCAATACAGGCACCGGTCAGGAGTTTTTAGTAAACCCCGGGATGTTCAAAAGGTTCGGCAAACGGTATCACCTTCATTATTTTTTTCTCGTGATGTAATTTCTCACGCGTTCATCTGCCGTTCCCGGAAAAATGTGCCGGTGACTGGTGATATTTTCCCGGACTGATCGAGTGCCATGTCAGAATATTGGTTTACAGCCGGGGGTGGCCACTCGGGATTTTCTTTGGGTCCGGGATTTGACGAAGATGGTTCACCAGGCACCACTGTGTGTGTTGGCGGGCGGGGAGAATAAACTTGTCGACTATTGTCTGCGATAGGAATTACCCTCTTTTCAACTGAATCTCATTTAGTGAAAATGCACGAGGAAGAAATTTTTGGCAGGATACTGCAGGAAGAGCGGAAAGCCAAAAAAATTTCCCAGGAGAAACTTGCAAAACTCGCCGGTCTCGACCGGACCTTCATCAGCCTCATCGAGAACGGAAAACGGAGCCCGACATTTTCTACTATTCTGAAGATTTGTTCGGTGCTTGAAATTGAGCCCTCGGAACTGTTCTCGATTTACGAGAAGAAGGATCCGGATTACACGGTGAAACGTGGCGGAAAGCGTGAGAGGCTCTGACGCTTCAACCGGGGCTTTTGCCCCCGGCCTGAGTGGGCTGTCCCCGAAGGTTTAAAAAAAATTTCAGCGATGATTCAGCTTGAAGGGATCTCGTCCCCCCCTCTCTTCCTTCGGGCCTGAAGATCTACCGGGCCTGAAGCTCCGGTGGCATCCGGAAATAATCAAAAGATTTTTTCTCATCATCCACCGTTCCCGGGGCCCGCGGCTCGTCCAGGTAATAGCCCGGCAGGTACCGGTAAATATTCTTGAACTCCATGCCCGGGAGTGTCTCCGGCATCGCGGCCAGGG
>JBAYMI010000348.1:0-2906 GCA_041663625.1 Methanoregula sp. | reverse complement strand
CGTTCTGGACCCTGCCCTCCCTTTTCCTCGCAGAAGTGTCTGCGGCAGCAGGAATTGCCGTCATTAATTCCATTGGCAATGCCGGTGGCTTCATCGGGCCTTCGCTCGTAGGGTACCTGACGCAGGTAACCGGCAGTACGAATGCCGGGCTTGTGGTAATCGGGGGCTGCCTCACACTTGGCGGCGTATGTGCAGCGGCGGTCAGCACCCGGCGCCGGAACGCAGACCCCGGGTGATCGAAAACGGGCAGGTTCTCGTTATTCTCTTCTTGCCCTGATACACCCGAACCCGGCAGCCGCAATCACTGTCGCGATCAGACCGGTGACCGGGAAGAATCCGGATCGCGTGGGTGCAGGAGTCGCCGGTGTTGGAGGTGTGGCCGGAACTTGCGGGCTGGCTACAGTACCCGGTAATGGGGAGACAAGGGGGGCACTGACCGTAAGACTGCTCCCGGGTACCGGTGTGCCACCAGTGGCGAGTTCAGTTACCTGGAGGATTGTCACGTTCATGTCTCCCACGGGGGGGACGGTTCCGTCCAGGGCAACCGTAAACGACACGTCGCTCGTAGTCGGGTACGAGAGGAGATACCCGTTGACAAATGCGGACGTTCCGGATGCCGACTGCTGTGCAGCGGAAATGCCGTCAACAATGATCTGGATGTTCCACTTAGCGTCCACCAGCTCGGTCTGCATCTGGAGTGTGTGCGTCCGGGAGAAAGTGGTGGCACCTGCGGGGATGATCGCAATCGTGCTCACCGAGTGCTGCACGTCGCCCCCGGCTAGCGGTGGGACGGGAGAGAAGGACTCGTTCGTGACCACCAGCGCTGCGGAGGCTGGCGAACTGATGAGAAGAAATGCGGAGGTAATGATCAGGAGCGCGGCGACTCCTGTGCGAAGATGGGATCCCGGGAGAACGGACATACGATTGAGAAATATGTTTCTGGAAAATCGTTAAGATGTCGGTGGGACAGGATTGACAACGGCATTACCCAAAAATAAGATCGTGGGGCGGTCGACCACCCCCGCTCAAACTTACACATTCGTCAGGAGGACGGTCTGCTGCACCCCGCCGGTGAACACACCGATCACATCTACGTTATCTGCATCGGGAGTCCCGATATACGGGAAGGTATACACATCGCCGGGCGTGGGCGAGTCCATTGTCCGGGTTACCACCTGGCCATTCTGATTGTTGATGGTTATAGTGAGCGAGGTCAGGTATGCGGCACTTGCACCGCCGTTGTATTGGATATTGACATCATTGCCGCTCTGCCAGGTTGTGACATTGATCTGCATCTGGCCGTCAGCGATAACAGGCGCAGGGGTCTGAAGGGTGGGCGGCGTTGTAAGAATAACGACCGATGCGGTAGGAACCGGCGTTCCCGAAGATGATGATGTGCATCCCGCGACAATGAGTGCAGGAACGACAAGCCCTAAAAGGAAAATCCATCTCATATGGGTACGAAGGGATAGATGCACAATAAAGGTTCCGACAGAACGATGCTGCGTTCAGCAGGCTAATATGCAAGCCGGCTATTACGATCATAGTACAGGCAGGATAACTGGTGACAGCACAAGACCCACTAAAGGGGATGAGAGGGGAGATCGAATCCATCGCCCGCGAGCTTGCGACGGCCGCAACAAAAGGAGAACTCATAGAGATTCTGGCCCGGCATGTCAGCGGGTATTCCCTGCGGGATCTCCAGGTTCTCGGGGGGCACCTTTACGCTGAAATTGCCGATCTTCCCGAACCCTATCGCAGCCGGGTCCGCCCGTTCTTTACCGAGCAGCTCTTCGGAGCACACCACCATATCCTCTCGATGTACCGGGCAGGCGCATTCAGGCAGGCCGGGGAACCGGTTCGGGACCGCGAGACGTTCGAAAAGTTCTGCGCGATGATCCCGGAGGGTTGCTTTACCCGGGATGACCTGCCCCGGAGGACGCCCTTTGATTACGCTCCGAAACACCGGCTCTTCTATTACCTCATGGCTGCCTTTACGATGTTTGTTCTTGAAAAGCCCGGCCACCCGGTAGGGATGCCGTTCCCGGGAGGTTTTGCTGTTGAAGACCGGGACGGGACGTATTACTGCCTGATCCGGGACCGGGAAAAAGAGGTCTTTTTCTCCATCTGCAACTTTTGCCCGGCAAAGCAGGCGGCTGAAAACGCCCCGGACGGGTAAAAAAAAAGAATCCGGATAGTTGCCGCAGAACCGATCTCACCGGCCCTGTTCTGGGGTTACTGCATACTGCGCCCAGATGATGCCGTTTTTCTTTACCTCGCATGACCTGAGGGTGAGCGCAACGCCCAGCTCCGTGATACCGGCGCGGAGGGGATCTGAGAGCGTGGGTTCGGGTTTTCCCCCGGCGATGCAGGGATGGATGAGCACGCTCACGGTATCCACGAGACCGGCAGACAAAAGTACGCTGTTGAGCGTCCCGCCGCTGTCCGCCCGGACCGTGCGGACGCCAAATTGTTTATTGAGATCTTCAAGGGCGAGAAACATATCCACCTGACGGTCGCCGGCAGTAATCATGGCTACCCCGCATGATGCGAGGTACTCTGCGTAGTCCCGGGGGGTCGATGCCGAACAGAGTGCGATAAAACCACGGACATAGGGCCAGGTCTTGAGCTGCTCCCAGCACCGAACCCTTCCCCGGCTGTCGGCAACCACCATCAGCGGCCGGGGGTCCGGCTGGCCAGGCGGGGGAGTAAACATCTCCCGATGCTCTGCAGGGATTTCGAGGGTGGGGGCCGCAAGGATCGTGGAACTGCCAAACAGGACTGCGTCAGGGTTCCATTGCGCGGCAAGCATATAGTAGAGTTCGAGATCGGCGGGGAAGTTCGTGATGCGGCCGTCGAGACTGGCGGCCGTGTGGAGGATAACTTTTGGCAGCATTGTTATTCCT
>JBAYMI010000347.1:0-2910 GCA_041663625.1 Methanoregula sp. | reverse complement strand
CAGCCCTCGATGTCTTCGAGCAGGAGCCCCCGACCGAGTCCCCGCTCCTCACCCTCGACCAGGTCATCGTCACCCCGCACCTCGGTGCAAGCACGGTCGAGGCCCAGCTGAACGTGGCGGTCTCGGTTGCCAAGCAATGCATCGAGGTCCTGAAAGGCGGATCCGCGAAGTACGTGGTCAACGCCCCGATGGTCCCGCCCGAGCATGCAGAGGTTCTCGAACCCTACACCCAGCTCGCGGAGAAGATGGGCCGGTTTGCGATCCAGATCGCGGGCGGACGGCTCTCGTCCGTTGAATGTATCTACGGCGGCGAGCTCTCTGCCTATGCCGGCAGCATGAAGTTCGTGACGAGGCTTGCCCTCAAGGGACTTCTCGACCCGATCCTCCAGCAGCCGGTCAATATCGTGAACGCGGAGTTCATTGCCAAGGAGCGCGGCATCCAGATCAGCGAGACCGTGACGCAGGAAGCACAGGGATTCAAGAACCTGATCACCCTGAAGATCAAGACCGACAAGGGCGAGGAAACGGTCAGCGGCACCGTCTTCTTCAAGGGCCGGAGCCGTATCGTCGCGGTCGGCGGCTACACCATGGACCTGATCCCTGAAGGCGATGTCATTGTCTCCCGGCACCTCGACAAGCCCGGTGTCATCGGGCGTGCATCCACCATCCTCGGCAAGAACAACATCAACATCGCGGGCATGCAGGTTGGCCGGATAACTCCAGGCAACCAGGCAATCATGGTCCTGAATGTGGACAGCGATGTTCCTGCTGCCGTGATGGAAGAGATCCGCGGTATGCCCGGGATCTCCACCGCAACGTTTGCCAAGATATCGGGAAAGAAGATCTGAGGATCTTCTCTTTTTTTGCTCTGGATGGATCCCTTTTCACGCGGGATAATCTCACTCCCTTTGTGAGGCATCGATTTTACCGGTAGAAATCCCGGGTAGTGGAGAGGTTGCAGAATTTTCAGGAAGCATTGCAATGTGCCCCATTCCCTTGGGACATGGCACCCCAGGGAGGATCATATCCCCGGTTAACAGCCTTCCCGGCAATCTCCCTGCGAGTGAAAAAAGCATGAACCGGGTGATACCCGGCAGGACTTATTGTATCCGATGCGCTTCGCTGTCGGTGATCTCGTAAATGCTATCGGCCTTTCCCTGTTTCAACTGCTGGAGATCGGCCATGATCTCTTCCAACTGGTTCGATCGATCCCGCCGTGCGAGGATATAAGGCGCGTTCGGCTGGGGATTTTCCGGGGTGTGTGCCACCAGCTCACACGTGCTGCGCTGGCGGGTTATCTGTAATTTCGTGATCAGGGCGAGATCCAGCGATTTGAAAACCCCGGCATTGAATGAGCCGGATTGTATGAATTTTACCAGTACCGTCACAGGACACCACGTCCCGTTTCCCGCATCTTGTTTCCCTGACTGAATGACTTTTCCGAAGCACCGGTTATCGGTTGCCCCCCCTGCTGCTGTAACATAGTGTTTTCCTCCACACGCTTCGTACTCCGGTTCCGGTAAAACTGTTCGTTCCACCTGCCGGGCGTACCCCTGCTGATATCATCAACGGAATGGCTGGTACAAAAAGAAGCAATCACTCAGTTGTAACAGGCAGGAATGGGTTCACTGGCCCATTATAGGTATGTATCGTATAATCACGGAATCCCCCCCGCCGCACAGGGAAGCGGGAGGGGGTCGGACAGGTACATATGCCATGCCACAATCCGGGGATGCACGATGAGCTCCCGTCATAATTATCCATTACGTTCCTTGCGATCCGTGCCACCGGACTTTGAAAATATGTGTCCGACCCCCTACATCCCCCTCCGGTTTTTACGTGAAAAAAGGAAAATTTTACGTCGTAAATATGATCACAGGGGCCGATGTTGTGGTGTAGGGGGTCGGGCAGAGAAATAGCATTCTGCCGGGCCCGGGCCGGAAATCCATGAACAGGTGCCCTGCCGGACAGATCGCGATCTCTCCTGAGTCACCATGGGAAAAACGGATTGCCCTGCACGGGCAGGTGATATCTCTGGTGCAGGCCACACGCAGGCACTGCACCGGACATGCACAAGAAAGAAAAAAATCGGAGTTTACTCGGCGTTTGGCATACAGGCTGACCAGATGCCGCAGCCTTTTTTGTTGCGTTCAAAGATCTTCGGTTCTGAAAGGGGAGCCGCATTGGCGTTTCCACAGCGTGGTCCAAGCAGGTCAGTTGCAGGGATGAAAGCCCCGCAGTTGTCGCATCCTCGGTTGTGCATCATAGTATACACTCTTCCGGTTAACGTGCAAAGTAAAATTATTTTCCTTTCTTTTCTTGTTTGTTCAGGAAAAATGATGGGGCCGGGGCGGTTACCCGGCACGGGGGATTACGATTCCTCGTAGATCTTAACGGGCACCGGCATGATATCCGGGCGCGTATCGGTCATGAAGTAGGTATAGGGCATGACATGGATCATGTATTCCAGGTACCCCTTAACGAAGTTCGAGAGTCCCTCGTGCCTGCTCCCGAGGATCAGGATATGCAGCCACTGGATGATGAGACAGATGCAGGCAACGATCCCGTACACCCAGAGAACGATGGCGATCAGGATCCAGTACACGATACGGATGAGCAGCTCGAGGCGCCCCGCGTCCTGTTCGAAGACGAAGAGCTGCTTCTGGGAGGGTGTTCCTTCGGTCATAGTACTACCGGTTCAGTCATGGATAACTGCGCACATAAATCATGCGCATTGGTTGCAGAATGGGTGCCGGCAGACCGCTCCCGGACACGTTCGGGGGGAACAATTTTTAATAATACCAGAGCAGATGTTATAGAGCATCAGACTTACGAGGGCTCGTGGTCTAGTTGGCTATGACGTCGCCTTGACATGGCGGAGGTCCTGAGTTCGAATCTCAGCGGGCCCAT
>JBAYMI010000346.1:0-2929 GCA_041663625.1 Methanoregula sp. | reverse complement strand
TTCAAAAGAAAAGTTCGTAAAGCCAGCGCCACATTCTTCTATGGGGCCATGTGTGGTTTTTTTACAACCGACGAACTCGACGACCTTCTGTTTGAAGCCAGTGAAGTGTCCCGGTTCCTTCTGGAAGTCGAAGGAACAACCCTTGATATTGATGAGGAGATCGATATTGAAGATCGCATCACCGGTGTGATGAGAAGTGTCGGTGAGGCAGCAAAAACTATCCTTAAGGCACGTAGTGAGGATAGTGATATATCACCCGACACAAAACAAAATTCACCAACAGGATCTCGGGAAAATCCGATAATCCTCCCTTCAGTCCCATCACCAAACGAGAAGACTTTGCACGGCAATCCAAATAATACTCCGCTGTCACAAAAGGACACAACACTCCAAGAAGAAACAACTGAACCCAATCATCAGAATTTTCTGATCCAAGATGAACATAATGAAGGGAAGTCATCTTTATGAAAATCATTCAGGTTGCCGGCAGATCCAACTCAGGAAAAACAACATTTATCCGAAAACTTGTTCCTGAACTGAAAAAACGTGGACCTGTTGGAGTTATCAAACACCTTGGCGATCATGAGTATCTTCTTGAAGATGAGAAAGATACAACCCATTTTTTTGATGCCGGTGCAGATATCTCGACAGGAATCGATGCGAATAAGACCGTATCGGTGATTCGCAGCACGGCCCTTGATGATACGCTCCGGGTTTACGCTGACAAAGGAATATGTTTTGCAATCATCGAGGGCTATAAACAACGATCCTATGCAAAAATTGTGATTGGGAACCTTGAGATAGACCGGTGTGTCTTGTCCAATCCAACCACGGATGACGTGATACAATCACTCCATCTCTTTGACAATTATAACTAACTGCAATTCAAGGGGTAGTGCATATGACTGTAAAAAAAATGCAGAAACGATTATTTGGAACAAACGGTGTCAGGGGAATTGTTGGAAAAGAACTCACACCTGAACTGGTGCTTGCAATAGGTAAGTCTCTCGGTTCAATGCGAAAAGGCCGTATCGCCGTTGGCAGGGATACGCGCACTTCCGGCGACATGTTTGTAAGAGCACTGAAAGCAGGGCTCCTTTCTTCAGGTTGTGATGTTGTTGATTGTGGTATCCTGCCCACACCGGCACTCCAGTATATAGTCAAAGGAACATTTGACGGGGGCGCAATGATCACTGCATCGCACAATCCTCCGGAATATAATGGCGTCAAGATCATTGAACCGGATGGCACTGAAATGGGGGATGAAGAGACAATCAAACTGGAACAGATATTATTTGATAGGACATTTACCTCTGTACCATGGGATGACGTCGGAACGGAAACCGCAGCTCCAGAACTCATTGAACAGTACATCAAAGCAATTACTGGTAAGTTTTCCGGAAAACCCGGTAAAAAGATGACCGTCGTTGTCGATCCAGGATCAGGGCCGGCGTGTCTCACAACCTCACGAATCCTTACGGAAATGGGGTGCAAGGTCATTACCATTAACGGTATAATGGATGGGACTTTCCCCGGCAGATTGCCGGAACCTTCCGTTGAGGGTCTGAAAAATTGCGCAGCCCTTGTTTTAAGCAGCGGTGCAGCATTCGGTGTCGCCCATGACGGCGACGCCGATCGCGCAGTTTTTATCGATGAACAGGGACGTTTTGTTGAGGAAAACCAGCAATTTGCGCTGATAGCACAATACATCTGCCATCAAAAGAAGGGAATTATTGTCACTCCGGTTAGCACGGGACAAATTGTGGAGACCATTGCGAAAAAAGAACAGTGTTCAGTAGAATACACAGCAGTGGGAAGTATTTATGTTGCCCGTACCATGCGCTCACTTCTTGAACAGGGGAAACCGGTTATTTTCGGGGGAGAAGGAAACGGAGGGCTGATCTTTCCCGACCACCAGTTCTGTCGGGATGGTGGCATGACCGCGGCAATGATGGTGGCTCTTCTCTCATCAACCGGGAAAAAACTTTCTGAACATATTAATCAACTCCCTATACGGGCGATTATCAAGGATAAACTTGTTACCAACAAGGGAACACAAATTATGGAGTTACTAAAAACTGTATATCCACGTGACATAATCGATGAAACCGATGGCGTAAAAATACACAAAAATTCAGATTGGGTTCTCGTCAGGGCATCCGGCACCGAACCAATCATCCGTATTTTTGTTGATGCTGACACCAGCGAAAAAGCAACTGCACTCTATAATGAAGTGAAAGGTCACGTAAGCCAGATCATTGATAGTTAGAGTATTTTCCTATATCATTGATAAAAATTTCTTTAAATTGTGTTTCAGGACTATTTCATACGTTTTTTTGAGAAAGTAGACACGAACGGCACACATATTAAAATTTGACTTATATTTACACTCGATTCCATAAAAAAACGACAAATTGAGCCCATTATGCTTAAATATAAAAAAATTGCACGGATACACTTTAGAAAATTTTATTAATGACTTCGGTCAAATTCAGTTTATTCATCAGAAATTTACCCCTTGGGATACATAATGGTCCGCTCCATTGAGATATTCAACGATATACAAAACATGCTTCCTCCGGAAGATTGGAAATTACTGGAGTCCGCGGTTGCGGATATCGAGAGCATTCAGGGACGACGTGCCAGAAAAAACATTGTAGCCAGTCTCAATAAAATAATCTTGGACACCTCGCTGAAAAACAATAAACCCTCACTACTTCTTGCACTTCAGGAGATACAAAGCGGAGAGATTGAGGACATATTCTCATGGATCATCAAAAAATATATCACGACAAAAGATAACCGATGGCTTGAATCCATTTTTTCATTATCTGAAAAGATCGGTAAGAAAAGTAACCAGTCCCGGGTGTATGCGATGGTTGCCCGGGATCTCATTGATGCTGGTGTATCCGAAGCTGCTCCAAAACTG
>JBAYMI010000345.1:0-2955 GCA_041663625.1 Methanoregula sp. | reverse complement strand
CATTTTTTGGTCTCTGTCAGGAGTGGCCGCGCGGTTGTCCCGGCGAGAGGCGTCCCGGGCAGGGGGATGAACCGGTGGACATGTACCTTCCCGAACCGTGCAACCCACCTGATGAGATCGAGCGTTGCCCGCTGATCTTCGTCGGTCTCGAACGGAAAGCCGACGATAAAATCCACGATGGGAGTGAGGGCATATTCTTTGCATAATTCAACGGCACGGATCACATCTGCCGTTGTATGCCCGCGATGCAATTGCCGGAGCACGTCGTCGCTGCCCGATTGTGCGCCAAAGTGGAGTTTTGTGTTGGCGCAGTAGCGGTTGATGAGCGAGAGGGATTCGTCGCAGACAAACTCCGGCCGCACTTCGCTCGGGAATGTGCCGAAAAAAATCTGGTGCGGGCACCGCTTCAGGAGATGCTCAACCCGGTCGAAACGGGGGTGTATGCCATCCGATCCATAGGCGAACGCATTGGGGGTGACAAACCGGGACTGCCCGTGCCGCTCCGCGTACCGGGCGATTGCATCGATGGAGCGGTGCCGCATGCAGTGCCCGAATATCCGGGGGGTCTGGCAGTAGCCGCAGGAGTACGGGCAGCCCCGGGAGATCTCGATATATCCCTTGTACTCGGAAAAGGCGGGATACGCATCCAGCCGCACGGAGGTATCTGCGGGCTGGTAGAAATCACCGGTCATCACCCCGGGGATCTTCCCTTCCCCGCCATCCCGGATATCCGCGAGGAGCCGGGGGAGCGTGTACTCGCCTTCCCCTACTACAACATAATCCGCATAGGCCGCCACGTTCCGGGGACAGGCCGATGCGTGCGGGCCGCCAACTACCGTGAGACCTTCGGCGGTGGCAATCTCCTCATGATAGCGCATCGCGCTGATTGACGTGAGGCTGTAGCAGGTTACATCACGGGCAGGGTTTTCAACCTGGTTCAGGGTAAATCCTTCCCGTTCGCAGGCAGCGTACAGCACGGCAAACGAGTTCCGCGCCGCATGGATCTGCCTCCAGTTCACCTGCATGGTACATGAAGATCTGGTTGTATCAGAAAAAAGAGGATTCGTCCGGAAGAATTCTTACTGCCGGGTGCGGTACGGGCTCTCGACATCATTGGTCTTGAGGGTCTGGCCATTATCGAACGTGATGTAGACCACCACGCGATCCGTCTGTTTTGTCCCTTCCAGTTCTACCTCATCACCCTTGTTCGTCCCAATCGTCACCGTCTTTGACTGCCCATCTGAACGATAGAGCGTGGCTTCGATCTTCTTGACGTGGATCTGTCCCATGCCCCCCTGGAAGATCACCGGAATAACACCAAGGTAATCTTTCTCGCCGACATCAACGGTCACGGTATTTTGTGAGGGGATCGCATCGGTGGGAGAAGTAACAAGATTACTTCCTGACGCGGCTGCACCGGATGATACCCCGGAAGAGGTAGTAGAGCCGGTTGTACTCTGGGTCCCGGTACATCCGGCAAAACAGAGTGCTGTACAGAGTATGACAATCACCGGTATCGTAAATCTGGACTGCATACCAGAAGATGCGACACCGGGTTATTTGTTTTTTCTGATCCCCGGGGTTCTGTCAATGCCCGTTACCCAAAAGAGAGAGACCGGTCAGGAACCCTGGGGTTCCCCCTCGTACTCCATGCTGCCGGCATCCCCGTCCACGGTAACAGGAACCCCGTCCCGCAGCCGGGCAAGGGGAACACTGATCCGGTCGATCATCGGGATCCCGCCGATGATTGCACCGGTGGCGATGATCGCTTCCGCTTCCATATTGATGATCGCGGCAGGAGCATGACCGTTCCGGCTCAGGGCATACAGGACGTACGAGCC
This sequence comes from Methanoregula sp., assembly GCA_041663625.1. Classification (GTDB taxonomy): domain Archaea; phylum Halobacteriota; class Methanomicrobia; order Methanomicrobiales; family Methanospirillaceae; genus Methanoregula. The sequence continues at coordinate 1,114 of JBAYMI010000345.1, read as the reverse complement.
CACCGTTGATCCCTTCCCGTACGGGAATGCCATGACCTTCCCTGCCATACTGGCCCCCTTCAGGGGATGGCCTTTCTCGACAATAACACCCGTCTCCGGATCAACCCCGGAGAGAAATGAGATAGGTGCCGGGCTGACGAGCAGAGGGCCTGCACCCTTCCCGCGGGATATACTTCTGCCACTGATATGCAAAATCACACCACATAAATGGTTGAAGATGAAGATATAAGAGTAATATGGAAGAGACTGCTGTCAATAACTCTGCGTCTTCGTCTTCCGGTGAACTCAAGATCCAGATCCAGCTCAACGAACTCGAGGCAGCCCTTCTTGACCTGAGGGTAAAGGTTGACGAACTCCAGAAGGAGAACAGCCAGCTCAAGCGTGAGAACAACCAGCTCAAGCGCATGCCGCTGTTTGTTGCCGTGGTTGTCGATATCCTCCCGAACGGAGAGATTTATCTCCGCCAGCAGGGGAACAACCAGGAATACCTCACCAATGCATCCGAAGAACTCCGCCCGCTCTTAAAACCGGGTGCAAAAGTTGCGGTCAACAACGCGCTCTCCATTGTCAAGGTCATCGGCAATATCTACGATTCCCGGGTCCGTGTCATGGAATTGGAGGAGTCCCCCGAGATCTCCTATGCACAGATTGGCGGGCTTTCCAACGAGATCAAGGAGGTGCGCGAAGCGGTCGAGTACCCGCTCACCCGCCCCGAGATATTCCGCCGCATCGGTGTCGAGCCTCCCAAGGGTATTCTCCTCTTCGGCGCCCCGGGTACCGGCAAGACCCTGATTGCCAAGGCCGTTGCCCACGAAGCAAAGGCCACGTTCATCCGCATGTCCGGCAGCGAGCTTGTCCACAAGTTCATCGGTGAAGGCGCCGGCCTCGTGCGCGAACTGTTCCAGCTGGCACGCGAACGCGCCCCCGCAATCGTCTTCATCGATGAGATAGATGCCGTGGGCAGCATGAGGACCAATGATGGCACGAGCGGGAGCGCCGAAGTCCAGCGTACGCTCATGCAGCTTCTTGCCGAGATGGATGGCTTTGACAACCGCGGCGACGTGCGGATCATGGCGGCAACCAACCGTGCCGACATGCTCGATCCGGCACTCCT
>JBAYMI010000344.1:0-2967 GCA_041663625.1 Methanoregula sp. | reverse complement strand
GACTTTTGCATCCCTGCAGAGCACCTCAAGCAGGCGCCGGGCATAGACCGACCCGCTTGCCCCCGTCACCCCGACTACGATCTCTTTCTTCATGGTTGCCGCTCTCTCCTGTGATACCAATGTCGGAGTGGTGGCAAAAAGAGTTTGTGCCATAGTGCTCCGGCTCACACCCGGCACCATTTTATGTGCCCGACCCCCTCCACTACCCGATGCTGCATACCCGGGATTCTCCGGGGTAATTTTTGCGATTTTTGTTCAAAACCGGAAATGTGATGTAGGGGGTCGGACCACTTTTTTGGGATTGGTTCGGGCATCGGGAAGCGGACAGTACCCGAAAAATACGACGTTGGGTTCCCTGCTGTACCAGCTTTTCCCGAACGTAAATAATGTGGCCGACCCCCTCCAAGCGCCGGGGTATCCCCTCGCTGCGATGATGGAACCCGTAACGAAAGGAGATTTTCGGCTGACGCAATGGCATCGCACTGCGCTCTATCCCTGTCGGGCGACGGGGGGTGCAGGAGTGGGGAATAATTTCATCTGAACCTGGATCTCTCCAGGAAATAAAAAGAGATTTGGAGAGGGGGAGACCTACTTCTTCACCGGCGCAAAGAAGCGGTACCGGACCTGCGCCCCCTCGATCTTCCTGGCATGCTCCGGATTGAGATCCCGGCGGGCCTCGATGACGAGCGTATTGAGGATATTGTGGAGCCGGAGGGTATCGAGGTCCTGGCCCTTGTATTCATTGAAGAAGTCCAGCAGGTCATTGGTGCTCCGGAGAACCCCCGTGCTCCCCACGAGGTTGAGGCGGTTGAGGGTCATGGCAAGGTTCTTCTTGGCAATCTCCATCTTGTAGGGATCGTCAGCCGAAAGGTTCAGTTCGGTGATCGCATTGAGAAGATCCGAGTACACTTTGAACTTGTGGGTGCTCTCATGCATCTTCCGCTCCGCGCTGCGGAGCTTTCCTAACGCAACAGCGATGGCGACAACAATGACGACAACGCCGCAGATGATTACCAGTATATCTTCATTCATGATTCTTCTCCTCTCACGGATTCCGCTTCGCGGCGGTCAGGTCTACTTTGACCCGGTTTCCTTTCATCTCGATCTGGTAGGGCCCGGTGACATACATCGGGAACTGCTGGTGTTTCTCGTACACAAACGATCGGCCGTACCCGTAGGTGTCATTCCTGCCATTGTCCCTGTTCGTCACCGTCATCTCGAACCAGCAGTACTGCGGGTCATCGTTGAGCGGAAGGACAACAAGGTCGATCCCCCACGAGGCGTTATCCACCCGGAACTGCTCGGTTTTCACGTCTTTTTCGCTCTGGAATGTGTAGGAACTCTGGAGATAGTGGTCGCCCAGAGAGAACGTGGGCTGCAATGCAGCGGTAACCGTTGCCGTGGCTGCAGCGGGCGTAACTGGAGCAGCCGCAGGTGTTGCCGTCGCCGTTACGGAAGCCCCCGGGCTCCCTGTACACCCGGCTATTATGACACCGGCAATAACCAGGATGATGGCTGCAAGGACACTTTGTTGCATATGGGGGAGTGTTAGGGAACCGTAATATATTATTGTTTATTCACGTGCCGCGCGTGAGGGGCAGACGGGTCAAAACAGCGTGTCCTGCCGGGTCGGCTTCCTTATGTGCAGGATCTCGCACGCCGCATCGGTCACGATCTCCTGGTACGCCGGAAGGGTATATACGCCGAGCCGCCACTGCTCGCGCCGGGTCATGTTGAGGGTACGGATCCGGGGCGAGAGCTCCTCAAAATTCGTTATCGCATTCCGGCTCTGCACCCGGACGCCAAGGGACATCTCATGGGGAACCGGCGGGATATCCACGAGCACCTCATCCGGCCGGATCCCCGCATATCCGGCAATCCTGGCTGCGATCTCCCGGGATTTTTCCAGGGACAGGCCGTCCTGGAAGGTGGCGGAATTCACCTGGTCGCTGCCGGCATAGACGGCCCGCTTGTACAGCCTGCGCTCGTACAGCCTGAGCGTAAGATCGCGGGCCACCGTATTCGGGGACGTGCGCAGGGAATGCATGCATCCCGGATCATCCATCCGGAGGAACTGTGGTATCTTCTCTTCTGCAAGGCCGGAACAGTGCTCCAGCGCCGCGAGCTGGAACATGCTCTCCGCGATCCTGCTCACGTGGTGATAATAGACGGTCGGGCGCATCAGCGTCCGGGCGATCAGGAGGGATTCGGCTGCATTCACCCCGTTCTCGTCCAGCACGGTCCCGTCAGGGTACCGGATCAGGTGCCGGATCAGGCGCTGGGCATCGACCGTGCCGTACGGGGCGCCGGTATAGTAAGCGTCCCGGAGCAGGTAGTCCATCCGGTCCACATCGAAATCCCCATGAATGATACTGGAGAGCGGGTGCTTCCCTTTCACCACGGCGCAAAGCTCCTGCGGGTCCACGCCGGCCTCGCGGAGCAGGGACCCGGCACAGTCATCGATGATCGGGTCGATCTCATCGTGCGTGCGGTGGAGGTACCGCTCCATCAGGGGCTCGCTCGCGTGCGAGAACGGCCCGTGGCCGATATCATGGAGGAGGGCCGCGGAGACCACAAGCCTCTGCTCATCGTCGGGCAGCTGGAACCTGCGCCCGGCAACATCCGCAAGGAACATGGTACCCAGCGAATGCTCGAAGCGCGTATGGTTGGCGCCGGGATAGACGAGAAAAGAGAACCCGAGCTGGCGGACATAGCGGAGGCGCTGCAACACGGGGGAGTCGAGCAGCCGGAGTGCATAGTCCTCCATCTCGATGTAGCCATGGACCGGGTCCTTGATGATCTTCAGGTTCACTAAAGAATCTTCATATACATCGCATAAAAGTATTGAGTAATGATTACCTTCCTGTCGGGCGGCACCGGCACGCCGAAACTCCTGCGGGGCATGCAGAAAGTGATGGATCGTCACGAGATCTCGGTGATCGTCAACACGGCCGAGGATGTCTGGAT
>JBAYMI010000343.1:0-2975 GCA_041663625.1 Methanoregula sp. | reverse complement strand
CCTGAGATGGTCAAGCAGAAGTGCGAGGATCTCACCAAGGCTGGCGTCACGCAGATCATCTTCGGGTCACCACTCGGTCCCGACATGACCACATCCATCCGCCTCCTCGGCAAGTACGTTGTATAAGCGCACTCAATACCTGCCTCATACAGCCGAAAATGGCGATGGTGCCTTGGCAGAAAATCTCTTTTTTATTTTTATTATTCATGCAGATCGGATGCAATTTTTTCATCCTGTGCAAATAAATATCAGATCCCGCCGGAAATACTAACGTGAAGAAATGTTCTCCGTTACTGAAGTTACAACCCCGGTAGGAACTGTCCAGTACCGAAAGGAGCGGTTTACCGGATTCCGGTGCAGGATCAGCCCGGACCGATCGAAACGGCACGTTCTCCAGCCCCTGATCCTGCCCCGTGACACCGGTGACTGCCCGTTCTGTCGGGACCGGGTCTTCTCAGTTACTCCGCTCTTTCGCGATGGCCGGCGGATTACTCATGGAGAGAGTGTTACGTTTCCCAATATGTTTCCCTTCGGGCAGGGCCATGTGGTAACTGTCATCACCTCAGTGCACCGGGTGAATACCTTCAGCAGGCAACAGATTGCTGATGCACTGGCTGGACAGATCGAGGCTCTTCTGCAATATGATGGCTTTCCCAGCATCAATATGAATTTTCTCCCGTCCGCAGGAGCGAGCCTGATCCATCCGCACATGCAGGGCCTCTCGGATAGCCGGCCATCACGGGTTATGGAGCGGTACCTGCTGGCATGTAGGCAATACCAGCAGCGCACTGGCAGGAACTATTGGGAAGCAGTGCTTGAGGAAGAGAAAGAGTCCGGGAGATACCTGTTCGGTGATGAGATCCTCTGGTCTGCCCATGCGGTCCCGTGCGGTGAGCGCGAGGTCCGGGGAATCTTGCCCCTATCCTCGATCAACGAAATGGACCCTTGTATTGATCTTCTGGCAGAGGGAATCCTTGAAGTGCTGGCATTTTACCGGAACATGGGGACATATGCATTCAACATGTCCATCTTTTTCGATAAACCCGGTAAAAACAGTGGTTTTTACGCGTTCTGTTCGCTCATATCCCGGATTAATCCCAACCCGTCATCCATGAGTGACTCGGCATTCATGGAACGGCTTCATGCCGAACCCGTCGTCATGACGGTCCCGGAAGAGATGGGCGAACTTTACAGAACCGGAAAAAAATAAAAAAAATTTACTCGAATTTTGCAACGAGTTTGTTCTTGCGGACGAGTGTGCCGTCTTTCTTGTGGGGCTGGCGCAGGATGCTGTCTCCAGCCTTCTCAAGTTCGCGTGCCTCGTCGCAGAGCATTGCAGCGCATCTCATCATTTCGTGAGCGCTTGCAACGATCGGGATGTACTTCTCCCATTCTTTTGTCATGAAGCAGCCCTTGACGTTCTGGCCTGCAACAGCCATGGCGATCTCGTGTGCAGCACGTGCCTTTGCCAGTGCGAAGGGGTTGGTGAACTCGCCATCGACAGCCTTGTCGGTGGTCATGATGAGCTTCGGGAGCTCAATGGCGTCACCCGTCTTGCCTGCCTTGACCTGGTCGATGACCTTGTCAAGAGCAACCTGCATCTTGCGGAATGCACCGGTGAGTGCCAGGACTTTGACGAGGTTTCCGTTGTAGTCGGACATCTCGACAGGGTCGAGGAACTCGCGGCGTGCACCGATCATGGAGTCTGCCTTCATGATGATGTATCCGAACTTGCTTGCCTTGACGCCTTCCCATTCCTTCTTCGTGGTTACATCATCAGTGATGATGACAACCGGGATACCTGCTGCAGCGAGCTGTTCGCGGGCACCGGTCGGGCCGGGGAGAACCCCGTTGGGGGAAACAACAATACAGAAATCAGGCTTGTATGCCTTCAGGTTGGAGACAACACGGTCGACATCTGCCGGCTCGAGTTTCGTGCCGCTGGTCGCCATGAATGTCTGCATGTCTTCACGATCTGCTCTCTCATCGAGGAGGAGCTCTGCCATTACACCACTTGCAATGTTGCCGAGTTTAGCAACGCCTACTTTAACAACCATGTAATTCACCTCGAAAATGTTATAACACGTTATTATGACCCGGTATTCATATAAACATTTTGAAACGTCCTCTTTCGTCGGAAAACGGAGAAAACCCAAAGATTTTAATGATCATGGCATGCCAGAAAAAATACCGTGACTGCATCCGCTTGCCCCCGAAATGAGATGAAAATGCACGAATAGTGGAGAAAATATCGCAGGAAATATGTAATGTACAGTTCTGATATTACTGGTTTTTTAGTTCATGTTCCTGCGCGGATCCTGGCAAAGGCAAAAAAATCTTATACAAGAAATGTGGAGTTTCCAATGAATGAGATCACCGACAACCCGTTACTTGTTTCTTGAACGCACCGCGACTTCAGAATTTTCTGAAAGTTAACGAAAAGTGTTTAAGTTTGGGTTGTAAAGGTGTTACTATGAAGGACGGGCTGCTCACCGAACGCCAGATGGAAGTACTGCGATACCGCAAGCAGGGACTGACCCAGCAGCAGATCGCAGATATTATCTCTACTTCCAAGGCCAATGTCTGCACCATTGAAAAAAGTGCTATGGAGAATATCCGGCGGGCCAAGGAGACCCTTGAATTTCTCTATACCCTTGATGCCACCCACCTCTGCACCATCCCGTCCGGAACCGATCTTTTCAATGTCCCTGCTATCATCTTCGGGGAGGCTGAGAAGATCAACATCAAGGTCAAATATGATACTATCTCCCTGATCAACCGTCTCAGGGAATCACGGTCACAGGCCTGCAAGGCCCGGGTGGTGTGCGAAGACATCATTGTCTACATCACGGACCAGGGTGAACTGTACTTCGGCTGACCCGGTGCATCATGCCGGGTTCCGAATCGAGCCTCCCGAACCTTTCTGACCTGAACCGCTGGCATATATTTATATGTTCTTTTATGCTATAATTATG
>JBAYMI010000342.1:0-2976 GCA_041663625.1 Methanoregula sp. | reverse complement strand
TCTGATTATCCGGCACATAAAATGCGCGAAAAGAAATGATGACGGGCGAGGGGGGATTTGAACCCCCGGCGTTCAGCTTAGGAGGCTGACGCTATGTCCGGGCTAAGCCACTCGCCCATGCCCATAACCATTGCGGGGGAATATGTATAAGTTTTGCGCGCTGCAACATCTCTGGCACCATGGATCTGACCGAGGCAACGGAAGGCAGGACCTCATTCCTTGTCCCGGTGCAGGACAACACCACACAGTTCCCTCCCGGTTCCGCCCCTATCTTCTTCAACCGGAGGATGGAGCTCAACCGGGATGTGACCGTCCTTCTCCTCTCAATCCTCCAGCCATCCGATTATCTCGATGGCATGGGTGCAACCGGCATCCGGGGCCTCCGGGTGGCAACCGAGTGCGGCATACCGGTCACGATCAGCGACCGGGAGCCTGCGGCAATCGACCTGATCACCAGGAATGTGGAACGGTCCGGCCTGCCGGTCACGATCATCCAGCGCGATGTCAACGCCCTGCTCTCGGAACAGTCCTTTGATGCCGTGGATCTTGACCCGTTCGGAACCCCCGCACCGTTCATCGATGCCGCAATAAAGGGGACCCGGAGGTTCCTCTTCGTGACCGCGACCGACACCGCACCGCTCTGCGGTGCCCACCTGAAGGCCGGGATCCGCCGCTACTCGGCCTGCCCGATGAATACGCCCTACCACAGCGAGGTGGGCCTCCGCATCCTGCTGGGATTCGTTGTCCGCCAGGTTGCCCGGTATGACCGGGGAGTAGAGCCAACCTTCTGCTATGCCCGCGAACACTTCGCCCGCCTCCACCTCCGGCTGCTCCGGGGCCCGCAGGCTGCCGACGATACCCTGAAGCAGACCGGGTATATCTACCAGTGCAGGAAATGTCCGTACAGGGAGAGCGAGGCAGGCATTCTCTCTTCATCCAGGACCTGCCCCCGGTGCGGCGAGCCGCTCCAGCCCATCGGGCCGGTCTGGCTCGGGGATCTCCACAACCGGACGATGCTTGCCGATATGCGTGCCCGGGTTGAAGGGATGAACCTCGGATCACAGAAGGAACTGGTAAAACTGCTGGACTGCTGCATCGAAGAACTACCGGAGCCGGGATTCTACGATTACCATGTGCTTGCAAAACTGCTGGTCTGCTCCCCTCCGGACATAACAACCGTCCTCGCCCGTATTGCTGCTGAGGGTTACCCGGCAAGCAGGACGCATTTCTCGGGCTATGGGATCAAGACAACGGCACCGCTGGAAACGATCCTTTCTGCCATCTCATCAACGGATTCCAGCCCATAGCCATCCCCATTTTTTATTCACATCACCATTGCCGAAATAACAATCCACGAGAGCGGCATGCCGGGCAAAGTTGCCCTTGCGCAGAACGCAGCAGAGAAATAACGGGACACACCGCACATGCACGATTGTCGCGGGTATATGCTGAAAAAAGATGCGGGCAGGAGCCCGAAGATCTGTCCGGGCCCGTTTTTAGCGCTCGACAACAATCGAGAGGATGTCGCCGTCAACGAGCTTATGGGTCAGGCCTATCCGCTGGCCGGGGTGCTTGACGGACTTGCCCCAGATCCGGCCATAGCGGAACTTCTGCACAAACTCCCGGTGAAGCTTGTTGCACACATCTTCCACCGTGCTCTTTCTCCGGATGATCAGCGGCTCTTCGAGATCCGCATCTTCACCAACGGGTTTCAGGTAGACACGCATGAACCCAAGGCAGTCGTAGATGGCATCCTTGAGTTCCTCGGTGTGAAAACCGGCCGCGGCCGAGATCATGATCGGTGCGCTGCCGAACCGTGAGGTCAGGTCACGCTCGATCTCGCGATACCGTGGCTTGTCAACGAGATCGACCTTGTTGACCGCGATGAAGGCCGGGATATACACACGGTTGCCCTGCACGGCATCGATGAAATCATCCTGCGAGGCATTCCCGCGGATGAGGATGTCGGCGTTCATCACCTTGCTTTCCGAAAGGATCGAACGCACTTCCTCGATGTCGAGATCCAGGGTTCCGACCGCGTTGAGACGGACACCCCCGTGGGATGATTTCTTGATGGTGATATCCGGCTTCGGGACGTTTATCCGGATCCCTGCATCGTACAGTTCCTTGATGAGGACATCGAAGTGACGCTCGTTGAAGACATCCACGAGGATGATGATGATATCGGCACCGCGGACGACCGCGATGACTTCCTTGCCCCGGCCCTTGCCCATTGCTGCACCGGCAATGAGTCCGGGGATATCGAGAAGCTGGATCTTTGCTCCCTTGTGCTCGAGAGCGCCGGGAACGACCGTGAGGGTGGTGAACGCGTACGCGGCAACCGCACTCGCCGTGCCGGTGAGCTTGTTGAGAAGCGTGCTCTTACCTGTCGAGGGGAAACCCACAAGGACCGCGGTTGCATCGCCGGACTTCTTGACCTGGTATCCTTCGCTGCCGCCCCCGGCTTTCATCGCGCGGTTGACGGCCTCGTCGCGGAGCCGGGCTATTTTCGCTTTGATTCTGCCGATATGCTTTGACGTAGCCTTGTTATACGGAGTTTTGGTGAGCTCGTCTTCGAGCTCCTTGATCTGTTCTTCAAGACTACTCATTCCTATATTATTCGCCGTATGTCCGAGATATAGTTGTTTGTAGGAACATCCGGGCACCCGGACGATCATGGGTGGTTCATACCTGCTATGGGAACACCGGGCTCATTGCGACAGCATCCGGAACGCGATCGCGAACCGCAGTTCACGTGCGTGACACGCACCGGATCGAAGTGCACCCGTAAAAAACTATAAGTAACCACATCGCCCATTTTATTGAGCAACTCTGCTGCTATAGTGTAGACCGGCCAATCATGCGAGCCTCTCACGCTCGCGACTGGGGTTCGAATCCCCATAGCAGCATCTCTTCTGGTAATTTGATCCCATATTCCGGAATCATTCCTGTGACAATGCCATAGACGGGCCGGTC
>JBAYMI010000341.1:0-2984 GCA_041663625.1 Methanoregula sp. | reverse complement strand
CACCCGCGAGCAGATCATCTCGGGCGCGTGGAAGAACGCGAACCTCCGCCGGTATGACGTAACCAAGCTCCCGAAGAAAGCGTATGCCGGTAAGATTCACCCCTATCAGCGGATCATCGGCGAGATGCGCGAGATCCTGCTCGAGATGGGCTTCACCGAGCTCTATGGCGGGATCGTGCAACAGTCCTTCTGGAACTTCGACGCTCTCTTCCAGCCGCAGGATCACCCGGCTCGCGAGATGCAGGATACCTTTTACCTCAAAGAGACCCTCCCGCTTCCGAAAGGTTACGAGAAGGTCAAGGCCATGCACATATCCGGTGGGGATACCTCTTCCACCGGCTGGGGTGGCGTATGGAAAGAGGAGAAAGCCGAGCAGTGCGTGCTCCGCACCCATACTACGAGCCTCTCCATCCAGTACCTTGCCCAGAACCCGAACCCGCCCGTCAAGGCATTCGCAGTCGGCAGGGTGTACCGGCGCGAGACCATCGACACCACGCACCTTGCCGAGTTCGAGCAGCTCGAGGGGATCGTGATGGACGAGAACGTCACGTTCGGGAACCTCCTTGGGACTCTCCGCGAGTTCTACAATCGCATGGGCTTTGAGAGCGTACGGTTCAAGCCCTCGTTCTACCCCTACACCGAGCCGAGCCTCGATGCAGAGGTGTATGTTGATGGGATCGGCTGGATCGAGATGGGTGGCGCCGGTGTCTTCCGCGAGGAGGTCACCGCCCCGCTCGGCGTCAAGTATCCCGTCCTTGCCTGGGGGCTTGGCGTGAGCCGGATCGCGATGCTCCGGCTGGGGCTCAAAGACCTTCGTCTTCTGCACAAGAGCGATGTCGCTTTCCTGCGCGAGACGCCCTCGCTGCGTGAGACCAGGGGAGGGATCTGAAATGGCAGTCATCACGCTCCCCTACAAGTATCTTGAACGGCTCACCCGCGCCGACCGGAAGACGATCATCGAGAAGGTCCCTCTCATCGGTTCCGACGTAGAGCGGATCGAGGAAGATCACGTGGACGTGGAGTTCTTCCCGGACCGGCCCGACCTCTTCAGCCCTGAAGGTGTTGCCCGGGCCATGCGGGGGTATCTCGGGATCGAGACCGGCCTGCCATCCTACCCGGTCACGCCGTCGGGAATAAAGTTCACCGTTGACCCGGCTCTTGCGGAGATACGCCCTGTCCTGGGAGCGGCAGTCATCCGCGGTGTCAGTTTCGATGACGAGTCGATCCAGGCCATCATGTCCCTGCAGGAATCGCTCCACTGGGCGGTTGGAAGGGGCCGGAGCAAGGTCGCGATCGGCATCCACGATATGGATACGGTGAAACCGCCGTTCCACTACATCGCATCCCGGCCAAGCCGGGGATTCATCCCCCTTGATTTCAAGGAGAAGATGACGATGGATGAGATCCTCGAGAAGCACCCGAAGGGCCGGGACTATGCGAAGCTGGTGAAAGGCTTCCCGCTCTACCCGCTCATCGTGGACGATGACGATCACGTCCTCTCGTTCCCGCCGATCATCAACGGCGAGCGCACCCGGGTGACCATCGACACGAAGAACATCCTCCTTGACACTACCGGCACTGACAAGCGCGCAGTCAGCGTTGCGGTTAACATTATCTGCACGGCGATGGCGGAAGCCGGAGCCACCATCGAGAGCGTGGAGATCAGCGGGGTGCAGACTCCGACCCTCGCCCCCGCGGAGCGGATTGTCAGCGTTTCAGAGTGTTCACGGATCCTCGGTGTCGAACTGACGTCGGCATCCATGGCCGGGTACCTCCGGAAGATGCGCTTTGGTGCTGAACCGGTGGGTGTGGATAAGGTGAAGGTACAGGTTCCCTGCTACCGGGCCGACATCATGCACGACTGGGACCTCTTCGAGGATGTGGCCATTGCCTACGGTTACGACAAGCTCGAATCCCAGCCGCCAAAGACATTCACCGTGGGAAAACCCCACGCGGTGCAGGTCAATATGGCCCTTGCCCGGGGTGTGTTCACAGGCCTCGGCTACCTTGAAGTGATGCCGTTCACCCTGACAAACGAGGATGTGCTGTACAAGCGGATGCAGCGGGAGGAGACAAAAGGCGTCCTCCACGTGATGCACCCGATCAGCATCGAGAACACGGTGGTCAGGACCGAGCTCCTCCCCCTTCTCCTCGAGTTCCTGACCCTGAACCGGCACCGCGAGCTGCCCCAGCGCCTCTTCACTGTTGGCGATGTGGTGCGGGACTGCCAGACTCACCAGCAGGGAGCGGGTGTCAGCACGCATCCCGATGCAGATTTCTCGGAAGCCTATGCAGCGGCAGATGCAGTGCTCCACGAGCTCTCTATCAATTATACCGTGAAGGAATCAGCAGACCCGGCCTTCATAGACGGGCGCCGCGGCGATATTATGGTGGCTGGAAAAAAGATTGGCGTATTCGGCGAGATCCATCCCGCCGTTCTGACCGGGTTTGAGCTCGAACACTCCGTTGCTGCGTTCGAGTTCGATCTCAGAGCCGTACCGGGATACCCCGTCCTCTGAGATACTCCTTTACTTCTTTTACCGTGAATTCCCCATAGTGGAAGACGCTTGCGGCAAGGCAGGCATCCGCTTTTCCTTTCGTGAACCCGTCATAGAAATGTTCGAGGGTTCCCACGCCCCCGCTTGCAATGACCGGGATTCCCGCAGCATCAGAGATCGCGGCGGTGATGGCAAGGTCAAAGCCGTTCTTGGTGCCGTCGGTCTCCATGCTCGTTAAGAGGATCTCGCCAGCGCCCCGCTCTTCTGCCTCCTTTGCCCAGGCAACAGCGTCGATGCCGGTTGGCTTGCTCCCGCCGTAGATGACCACCTCGTACCAGCAGGTACGCCCGTCATCGAGCTGGACCGGGATCGCCTTCTCGTTGGGCGTATAGTTCCGGCGCAAGTCCATGGCACAGACAATGCACTGGGTGCCGAACGCCTCGGCGCCCCGGGTGAGCAGCGTCGGATCGTGGACAGCGCTTGTGT